>NZ_JATABF010000007.1:0-136594 GCF_036533715.1 Vibrio sp. M260121
TGCTGCTGTTGCTGCTGTTGCTGCTGTTGCTGCTGTTGCTGCTGTTGCTGCTGTTGCTGCTGTTGCTGCTGTTGCTTCAGTTTCTCCTCTACAACCGACAGGTTCTTTTTCGCAGCTTCAAAGTCAGGTTTTTCTTGAATTACGTTTTTATAGAGCTCTGCCGCATCCTCAAGTTGTCCGTTCTTAGCAAGTGCGTTTGCCAAGTTGTAACGGCCATCAAGGCTTGGATTATTGGAGAAGGCTTCAATCGCGCTTTCGTAATCTCCAGCTTGGTAGCTTGCTGCACCTTTCCAGTTAGGATCAGTGAAGGTACTTTGGGCTTTTTCGTATTCACCTTTTTGATAAAGCTGTTCACCTTGTTGGTTCTGATTCAAGAACGCATTCGCTTCTGCTTTCGGTGTCCAACTCATCGGTAGTACGGTCGCTACCAATACCCAAATCATGCCGCGTCGGAAGAGTAGGGCAGCAGGAATCAACAGCAGAGGTAGCAACCAGAAACCACCGTTCAAGCGAGAGTCGGTTTTCACATCTTCACTTTGCTTGGCAGCAAGGTTGTTACTCGCGTTATTAGTAAACGCGGCAATGTTCTCGACATCACGGTTATTGTGTTGAATTGGCACAAATAATCCGCCGGTCTCTTTGGCTAACTTCTGTAAGTTTTTCAGGTTAGTCTTCGCTACCACTGTGTTGCCTTGTCGACTCTTCATTAAAGAACCATCCGGAAGAGCAATTGGTGCGCCAGTTGATGTGCCGATAGCAAGTACTGACACACGAATGTCTTTACCGCTTAATAACTTTAATGAGCGAGATAGTTCGGAGTCATCCAAATCATCTGCCAGCACGACGATGTCACCTTGATTTACGCCCGCTTGAGTAAACTGACCAAGCGCGGTTTCAATCGCTGATGGTAAGTTGGAGCCTTGATACGGCATTAACTCAGGAGACAAGTTTTCGATGATGCCAGCGAGTGTGCTGGAGTCAGTCGTCAGTGGGCTTAACGTATAAGCATCGCCCGCGTACGCGACCAAACCTGTTGAGCCTTCTTTCCATTTCGGCAGTAAATCCAACGCTTTATAGCGGGTTTGTGACAGGCGATTTGGCTTCACATCCGTTGCGTACATCGAGCGCGACATATCCAGAACTAACACTCGGTTTTGGTTTAGTTCAAAGCTTGGGCGTGTGTTGGATTGCCAACTTGGGCTTGCTAAAGCGATACAAGCGATTGCCCATGCTAACCCCCAAATGGCGAAGTAGTGTTTAGTCTTCACTGAGTGACCAAGCATTTTTGCCAAATGAGGCGCAATCAACGATGACTTTTTGGTTCTGTATTGGCTGTTAACCGCGAGGACGACAGGAATGACGAGCAAACCCAACAACCAACAAGGATTTAGGAAAGTAAACTCAGCCATGTTTTCTCCTTAGAACAAACAGGAACACGGAAAGCACAAGGGCAGCGCCTAGTGGGTAAGGGAACCATTCCGACTGAGGACGCCAAGTTTGCGTATCGGTTGAAACTGGCTCTAGTTGATTAATGGTGTCGTAGATCGTTTCAAGTTCTTTAGCATCACGCGCTCGGAAGTATTTACCACCTGTCATCTCTGCAATCTTGGTCAGCGTTTGCTCATCAAGGTCTGAGGCGGTATTGACTTTGCGAGTCATGAAGAAGTCTTTCACCATCATTTCACCAGCGCCCACTCCTACGGTGTAGATGGTTGCGTTGTATTTTTTAGCGATTTCAGCGGCTTCAAGCGGATCAAGTACACCAGCAGTATTGCTACCATCACTGAGCAAGATCATCACACGTTGTGGTGCGTCACTGTCTACAAAGGTTTTAGTGCCTAAGCCGATACCATCACCAATCGCGGTGCGCTGACCAACCAAGCCAATGACGGTTTGATTGATCTGTTGCATCACGGTTTTACGGTCAGCGGTTAGCGGCGTTTGTAGATAAGCATGATCACCAAATAGAACCACACCTAAGCGGTCGCCTTGGCGTTTTTCTACGAAATCAGATAAGACTCTTTTAACGGCGGTTAGACGGTCTATGTATTCACCGTTGTCGTTCATGTCTTCTTTCTGCATAGAGCCAGATAAGTCGACCACTAACATCATGTCGCGGTATTTCGGTTGGAACTCAACCGGATCGCCATACCAAACCGGGCGAGCACATGCGACAACCAACAGAGCCCATACGCCAATAGACAGGAATTTTTGTACGACCTGTTTTGGTTTGTTGCTGTGTGTATTGTCTGGCAGGTACGCCAGCTTAATTTCAGCTTGCTGAGTCTCTTCAGGGAAGAACTTATAAATCAGCCAAGGTAGGGGCAGTAACAATAATGCCCACCACCAGACAAACTCAATGTTCAACCACTGAGAGAGGCTCGAAACGAGAGTTGCCTCAGTCACGAGTTTTTGCCTTTTTCTTTGGTGGCAATGCGGTTTCAATCCAGAAAGCGCAATCATCAATTAATGCTTGATGTTGCTCTTGATCAGACTTTTGATACAGCGCCGCTTGCCACTGTTGTTGTTTATCGACAAATCGAGTTTCTTTAGTGTAACTATCAAGAAACTCGTACCAAGCAGAGCCTGTTAATGGCGCGATTTCTTCACGAGGGAAGTAACTCAAAGCCGCTTGGCGAAGAACCTCTAATGCAGAAGACGGTGTGTGTGGTGTGATCGGATTGGTCAACAGTTTCAATGCGGTCTTCTTGGCCACAAGACGCTTTGTACGCCATCTTAAGTACAGTACGACGATTAAGATGGAGAGAATTACACCGCCCAGAACAGCCCACCATCCCCAAGCAAGTGGGAACCAATCTGGTGCATTTGGCAGGATTAAAGGTTCAAGGTTTAGGCTTTGATTATTCGTTGTCATTATTATTACTACTGCTTGAATGATTTGTATGTTGTTGCTTTGATTAGCTTAACTGCTGAACCAACGGTAACCCGCTCGACAGACTGTTAAATGGAATTGCCATCGAATGACACTGCTGTTTAATGGCTTGTTGATGTTTAACGAAGTGAGACTCCAACTCCTGGCGCTGTCCTTTCGAACCGAAATTAAACCACTGACTTCGATGACCATCGGATGCTTTCGCTTGGCCTCGGAAGTCGGTTTCGCCTCGCTCAAGAGGATCATAAAACTGCACTGCACGAATGCTGTTGTGTTGCTTTAACCGACGCAGTTGAACCAGTTCTTTCTCCTCCACTTGAGCAAAGTCGCTCAGCAGAATAAGCTCACTGCCTTTCGGCGTCAGGTTGTGTAGCGTTTCAATTGCGCTCATGTAAGGCAACGTGCGTGTGCTGTCAGCTTGTTGATTTGTAAGCAATTGATTGTGAGTATTCACTATCGCGTCAAGAATTCTCAGCCCTTGCTTTTGAAGAGAAGAAGGGCGGAACTCAATACACTGAGAGCCATCATCAATCACCGCGCCGATACGGTCTTTCTTGGCTAATGTCAGCCAAATCAAGACGCTAGCGAAATGCGCCAGTTGAACCGACTTCAATACATATTGCGATCCAAAGTGCATGCTTGGGCTCAAGTCGATGTACAAGATCACCGCTTGCTCTTTGTCTTCAGCAAACAACTTTGTGTGCGCTTTTCCCGTTCGAGCCGTGACTCGCCAATCGATGCTGCGAATGTCATCACCCGCTTGGTATTGGCGCACTTCCATGAAGTCCATACCACGACCTTTTTGACGGCTGGTATGGTTACCGCTCATTTGCGACCAAATACTCTGTGCTGGTGGCAGCCAACGAACCGATTGAGTGCGATATTGAAGCAGCTCTTCAAGGGTTAATGTCACCCCATTCGCATGAGGTGGCAATGCATATGATGCAGACATGTCACCTACCTACGTTATGCGCTACCTACAAGGTTAAGAAGCTTGTCGATAACCTGATTTGCTGTAATGCCTTCTGCCTGAGCGTGGTAGCTAAGCAGCAGACGATGGCGTAGCACAGGGTAAGCCATGGCTTGAACATCTTCTGGTGAGACAAAGTCACGACCTGCCAGCCACGCATGAGCGCGAGCACAACGGTCAAGCGCAATCGTCGCACGTGGACTCACACCCATAGATAGCCACTTCGCAAGCTCTGAGTCGTAATCGCTTGGCTGTCGAGTCGCCATCACAAGACGAACGATGTATTGCTCGATTGCGTCTGCCATGTGGATGTTGAGCACTTCTTTGCGTGCAGTGAAGATGTCTTCTTGGCTCAAGCTTGGGCGTTCAATCGTCGCTTCGCCTTTTGCCTCACCACGGTTGATGCGCAAGATTGCCAGTTCATGCTCTGCATCTGGGTAATCTACATCAAGGTGCAACAAGAAGCGGTCAAGCTGTGCTTCTGGTAGTGGGTAAGTTCCCTCTTGCTCGATTGGGTTTTGCGTCGCCATCACCAAGAATAGCTCTGGCAGTGCGTATGTGTTTCGTCCTGCGGTCACTTGCTTCTCAGCCATTGCTTCAAGCATTGCGGCTTGCACTTTAGCTGGCGCACGGTTGATCTCATCAGCAAGGATCAGTGAGTTGAAAATAGGACCAGACTGGAAGGTAAATTCGCCAGTTTCTGGACGGAAGATATCTGTACCCGTCAAGTCCGCTGGCAGTAAGTCTGGTGTGAACTGAATACGGTGGAAATCACCCTCTACACAATCCGATAGAGATTTCACCGCACGGGTCTTAGCCAATCCTGGAGGGCCTTCAACCAAGATATGCCCATCGGCAAGTAGAGCAATGAGAAGCTGTTTAACGAGATCATGCTGACCAATGATCTGAGACTCTAAGTAGCTTTGAAGAGTTTCGAAGTTTGTTTTGTGCATTTTTTGGACTCTCTGGTATCCATATGATTCTTGTTTTGAGTATTGGTCACTTCTTCTAAGGGAAAAGTTCCAGTACGCACATGCAATTTATCTTTTCAATATTGGGGCGAGTAAAGTGATTGCAAGCCATTGAAAACCGTGAATTACCTTGTTCGACAGTCTGTTACATCACATTTGCATTAATTTTTGAGAATTTTCTCTAGTTTTGTAGGGGAAGGCCGATATAAGTTTCAAGCCGTGCATAGCGAGTTGTTATGCATCCAGTTTTATCCTGTTCAGAATACAGATAACGAGTGATTCTTTTTAAAGGTCCAGATATGTTGAAACTTAACTCCCTGAGTATCAAACAGAAGGTTGTCATCGGTATTACTTTTGCCGTGCTCGCTTCTACCATCATTGTCGGTGTTATGGCACAGAGACACGCACGTGAAGTGCTAAGTCATCGCTTAATCGATATCGAACTACCTGCAATGTTGCAGCAGATCAATACTGAGATTGACCGTGAAGTTGTACAAATGCAGCAAGCGGCAAAGCAACTTGCCACTAACGAATTCGTCATTGAAGCGCTCTCGACGACAGAACGCAACCCAATGATAGAGGCGCAACTCGTTCAACAGCTTAACAATGTGAAGTCCCAATATCAGTTGAACGACGCTTCCGTAGCAAATCGACAAACGGCTTACTACTGGAACCAAAACGGCTTCTTACGCCAGCTTAATCGTTCGCAAGATGCGTGGTTCTTTGGTTTTACTTCTTCTGGTCAAGACACGTCGGTCAGCGTTTTCCAAGAAGCAAATGGTGATGTGAAAATGTTCACTAACTACCAAGATTTGAATGGCGTATCGATGTCAGGTCTGTCTAAGTCGATGGATGACATGGTTTCGCTACTGAATGGCTTTAAGATTGAGAAAACAGGCTATGTTTTTCTGACCAATAGCAAAGGTGATATCCAGATCCACCGTCAGCAAGGCAAAAACAAAACCTCTATTAGCCAATTGTTCGGACGTGAAGCTTCTCAGCTACTTAACAAAGGTCACTTCAATCTAGTGACAACAGAGTTTGAAGGCCAGGACATGTTCGTGTCTAGCTTGTATGTGCCTTCGATGGATTGGTTTGTTGTTGGTGTTGTACCTGTCGATGAAGTGTTTGCGGATCTTGATGCAACCGCAGAGAAAATGTTGTTCACGACAGCCATCGTGGCACTGATCTTCATCGCAATGGGCGTTCTGTTGGCAAACAGCATTACCAACCCAATTCGCCAAATTGCAGACCGATTCACTGACCTTGGCGAAGGCGAAGGTGATTTAGCCCAACGTATTGAAATCAATGGTAACGATGAGATCGCTCAGCTATCAAAAGGCTTTAATGGCTTTATTGAGAAGATCCACGCAACCATGAAAGAAGTGTCGCTAACCAGTGGTGCGTTAAGTGAGGCTGCGGATAGTGTGTCTAGCAAAGCGACTTCGACTCATGACAACAGCCAAGAACAACGTGATCAAACGATCCAAGTCGTGACGGCAATTAACCAAATGGGTGCGACGATCAGTGAGATTGCCTCAAACGCAGCAACAGCGGCAGATACGGCAAACCAAGCATCTGACAACACGCAGACAGGTCGCCAAGTCGTAACGCAAGCGAAGGAAGTGATTAGTCGTCTTGCTGATGACGTTGAAACGACCAGCATGGTAGTGACGCAACTGGCAACCACAACCAAAGACATTGGCTCTATTCTGGATGTGATTCGCGATATCTCTGAGCAAACTAACTTACTTGCATTGAACGCAGCGATCGAAGCAGCTCGCGCGGGTGAGCAAGGGCGAGGCTTTGCAGTGGTAGCGGATGAAGTACGTAACTTAGCGTCACGTACGGCTGATTCGACCGAAGAGATTCAGAAGATGATTAACCAACTTCAAAGTGATGCGCAAGATGCAGTAACTGCAATGGAAGCAGGCAAAGCGGTGACGTTTGAAGGTGTTGCTTCTACTGACGAAGCGGTTGACGTTCTGATGAATATTTCTGAGCGTATTGCGGATATTTCAGATAGAAATACACAAGTTGCGACAGCGACAGAAGAGCAATCGACAGTGGTTCACACTATCAACCAAAACATTGAAGAAATTAATGCGATCAATGAGATGACAACAGCAACAGCAGAAGAACTGGCTGGAGCAAGCCGAGATCTACAAGAGCTGTCATCTCGCCTAGATAAGATGGTTGGTAGCTTCAAGCTGTAGAGTTGGATAGAATAGGGCTAGTTTACAAGTTTAATGACTCGATATTTTAGGTAAGTACTATGAATGATTTCGAAAAAGAACTAGAACTGATCTCACAAGAAGCTGGTGATGAGCCAGAGGTAAAGCTGCCATCTCTTGAAGAACAACAGGAAATCGTAGCAGAGCTTAAAAAGCTAGAGGCTGAAGGAAAGCTGACACCAGAAATCCTTGAGCAATACTTTGGTAAGTTCAATCAGAAAAGTTCGGTGCCAGTGCACTAATAAAGAGGGAGTTTCATACTCCCTTTTTTAATACCCGCCATTTAACTCATGCCTTGCAACTATTTACTAATCAATAAGTTATTAGTTGTTACTACTTTTTTTCATACTTGACAATACTGCCGCTCTAACTAAATCTATTGCTTATTTCAAACAAAATGACTAAGGACTGCAAACGAGATGGCACATAGAAATACAGGGAACGTAATTTTAATTACTGAGGATAGTTTGCAGTCTTCTTTGTTG
Organism: Vibrio sp. M260121; assembly: GCF_036533715.1. Taxonomy (NCBI): domain Bacteria; kingdom Pseudomonadati; phylum Pseudomonadota; class Gammaproteobacteria; order Vibrionales; family Vibrionaceae; genus Vibrio; species Vibrio sp. M260121. The sequence continues at coordinate 7,554 of NZ_JATABF010000007.1, forward strand.
AAAGATGTCCTTGAAACCAAACTCAACATCAACGTCAGCCTGATTGCCCCTGAAAAGCTAGCCGATTACACCGTTCCAGCCTTACCCGTACCTGCAATTCTATTGGATTACAGTGTGATAACTGATGAAGTGTTCTCCCGTTATATGGAGTTTAAAAAGGCAGAGCTAAAAGATTCGATTGAAGTACTCCTAAACTGCGATAAGGCCATCTCGACAGAAGAGCTTTTTGTATGGCAAACGCTGGCGGGAATATTCTACACGTCGGATGACATTACTACGTTACAGGTCGGAATTGGAAAAGTATTACAGGGTGACATGTGGTTTAGCCGCAAGTTTTCGCAGCAATATATTACTCATCTACGCAGGCACAGCAGACCAGTTAATAAGAGCGTGTCCGCAATTTTGACTAAGCGTGAACAGCAAATTATCACCTTCTTATCTATGGGGGCTTCGAACCAACAAATCGCAGAACAGCTATTTGTGAGTGAAAATACTGTTAAGACCCATCTCCACAATATTTTTAAGAAGATTGACGTAAAAAATAGAGTACAAGCATTAATTTGGGCGAAAGAAAATATTTCTGGATTGTCGATAGCGGTATAAAAATTAAGTGAATTAGGTCGACGCAAGTTAAATTGCGATGCAGATCTTGTATAAATTATTTGTATGTAAGAAGTGTTTCTTTTATGAGAAACACTTTTTTTGTTTATGAATTTAACGAATTTGCAATTTAAAAAAGTAGCAAATGAATCTACTCTATCGTCTAGCACTTAGATATGAGATTAAGTGCTGATTAATAGTTATTAAATTCAGAGTGTTAAGTTAGTGAAAGTATGAGAAACATTATGGAACAGAATATTGATAGGCCTGAGATCCTAATGATCACTCAACAAAGCCTGCAGAGTGAAAACTTCAAGGAGATGCTTTCTAGAAATACAGCAACCAAAATTACAATTATCGACAGTAAAAACCCAAGCTACCATGAGCTTATTCCAGAACAGTATTTCTTATTGGTAGATTTCTCAGTAGATACACCATCCGATACTTTAGTTTACTTAAAAGATAATGAAAAAGTATTAGGGACAATAATGTTGAATTTAGGACATGAGCTCGATACTGAAGAATTAGCATCATGGCCTCATGTTAAAGGTATTTTTGGCCCTAGTGATTCAATGGACAAATTGTGCCAAGGCTTAAAAGCCATTATTGATGGTGATAATTGGTTATCGCGAAGATTGCTGGAACAGCTATTAACTTATTATAAAGGTAAGGAATCAACCTACTCGATTGAGCCAGCTGAAGAAGTCGAATTAACACGACGAGAGGTTCAAGTTCTTCAAATGTTGAAAGATGGTGGTTCTAATATGGAAATAGCAGATTCACTATTTATTAGTGAGCACACCATCAAATCTCACCTTTACAACATATTCCGAAAAATAGAAGTTAAAAACCGAACGCAAGCCACAAGTTGGGCGAAAAGAAACCTGTAGTACTAGATTTAACCTTATGTTTTAAATGCCTTTTATATCTAAAAGTACCAGTTTTTTATGTGCTAATAAAATTGTTAGTTTGAAATATCAATCCATATTCAAACTCGTTCTTATGCTTTTGTTTATTAGACTTTCTCGAGTCTGCTGGAGTTAGTTCAGACACAAAAGGTCTATTCAAATAGAAAGCCAAGAGGGACATAAAATGAGCACAAATGACACTTACTATGGTGATGCGGGTGATAACCATCAAGTCGCTGACTTTGACGGTGGCGATGACGTATTTATCGGTTTTGGTGGCAACGATTCTTTCGTTGGCGGTGGTGGTAACGACTTCGTTGTCGGAGGTGCGGGAAATGACCGTCTAACCGGTGGTGCAGGTGACGACATTCTAATGGCTGGCACCGGTAACGACTACCTCGGTGGTGGTACGGGTAGTGATTTGTTACTCGGCTTGCTAGGTGACAACAAGTTAAACGGTGGTAAAGATGATGACCTACTGGTTGCTGGTTCTGGTGACAATGTAATGGTTGGCGGTAGTGGTGCAGATAAGTTTATCTTTACCGACAAATTTGGCGGTCATGGTGAAGCGAAAGTGGTTGATTTCAATATTGGTGAAGATTCACTCCATATTATCAGTGATTCTGTTACGTCATATGCCGACCTGACCTTTACTTACGACGCTAAAGGCAGTGCTGTCTTTACTGATGGCGCAGATCTAACGGTCAAATTGATTGGTGTTACGCAAGAGGACATCGACTCATACGGCGCCGACTTATTCATTATCTAAGTCACATTTTTGGGCGCTAGCGAGTCTAGCGCCTAATGTATAAAAATATGTGGAAATAATCGTGCAACAAACGGTTTTCAAAGAAGTTAGACAAAAACTATGCACGCTCATAGGCTTGCTGGTTGGTTTTAGTTTATTTATAAATTTATTAGTACTTGCTATTCCTCTGTACATGCTCCAAGTGTACAACCGCGTTATATCTTCCTATTCAATCGATACACTTTTTTTACTGACGGTTATTGTCCTTGCTGCATTACTCACGATGTCTTTGATAGATATTGCTCGTGCACAAATGAGTAAGTCATTTGGCTATTGGCTGGATGCAAAACTGTCGGCATTTATGCTCAAGCGCAGTATCCAATATCAAACCCATACTGGTAAAAGCTACACATCCCAAGTACTAAGGGATATACAAAACATTAAGAGTTTTTTAAGTGGTCAGGCGCCTTACCCTTTGCTGGACGCGCCTTGGACACCTGTTTTTATCCTTTTCGTTTATTTGCTGCATCCTGTTTTAGGTCATATTGCTTTAGGCGGTTCGATTGTTCTATTTAGCCTTGGAATCATCAATGAATTGGTGACCAGAAAGGTGTTACAAGAGAGTGAAGTTCGCTCAATTTCACATATCAATCACGCTGAAATCGCCACTCAAAACGCAAACTCGATTGTCGCAATGGGGATGATGAATGCGTTCTTAGAACGATGGTACGCGAAAGCAAACGAATCCAACTTGTTAGAGCTGACGGTGGTAGGGAAATCGATCTACCTCGCTAACTTTTCGAAGTTCGTACGTGGCTCCCTTCAGATATGCTTATTAGGAGGTGGTGCATGGTTGGTGATCCAGCATGAGATTACCGCTGGTGCCATGATTGCCAGTTCCATTTTGATGAGCAGAGCGTTATCGCCAATGGAACAAGCCATAGGAACATGGCGCAGCGCGATGTCTGCTAGGAATGCTTATAAGCGGTTGTGGGAAATTGATAGGATCGTTAAACAAGATGAATCGGACATGCCGCTACCTCGTCCGAAAGGACATTTTGAATTTACGGGTTTAGCTTATCGTCACCCTGGTGCGACAGAGCCTGTTTTATCATCCATCTCTTTATCAATACCTCCCGGTGTCTCCGTGGGGGTCATTGGCCCCTCTGGTACAGGAAAGTCGACCTTTGCAAGACTGCTTCTCGGTAACATCAAACCGCTCGCGGGCAAGGTTACTCTAGATGGGATGGAAGTTTCTTCGTGGGCTTCTGAAGATAGAGGAGCCCACTTTGGTTATCTCGCGCAAGAAGTGGAACTGTTTCCGGGAACGATTAGAGATAACATCGCGCGATTTAAGGATGAAGACCCTGCAAAAGTCATTCGAGCTGCTCAGTTAGCCGGTTGTCACGAGCTTATTCTTAAGAAAAACAAAGGCTATGATTTTGTCATTGGCGAAAATGGACGTGGATTGTCCGGTGGAGAGCGCCAACGTATCGCTTTGGCTCGAGCCGTTTACGGCAATCCATCCGTTGTTGTATTTGACGAAGCCAATGCGAATCTCGATGGGGAGGGTGAAGCGGCATATCAGCGTTTGATCGCACACCTTAAGTCGGAAGGGGCCACTGTCATTGTGATTGCTCATAACCCAAGTACGTTGCGCCAGATGGACCGATTACTGTATCTCGCAGAGGGTCGCCTCAAATTGTATGGCGTGAGAGATGAGGTGTTAAAGCGCTTAATGGGAGAAGAAAGAACAGATATACCGAGGGTGCGAAATGAGCAATCAACTGCCAAACGATAACAAACTGACGGCAGATAGCGTTTTCCGTTTTATGCCAACGGCCGAACTTAAACTTAAAGGTCCCATTCTACTTGGCGTGTTGACGTTAAGTTTATTTTTGGGCGGATTAGGCTACTGGGCGGCCACATCAAAACTAGAGAGTGCTGCCATCGCTTACGGTGATTTATCTGTATTGAGTAAGCGCCAAGAGATTCAACATTTGGAAGGTGGCATTATTGAAAAGCTTTACGTTCAAGAAGGTGACTTGGTAGAAAAAGGACAGTTACTTATCCAGCTTTCGAAGCGTCAAGCAAATGCAAAATTAGATTCTCTTGGTGGTCAGTACATTCATACTCTAGCCAAAGAAAATCGATTGAATGCCGAACTCGATGAATTGCCTGAGATTAATTGGGCGCAAGATATCGAGACGATTAAAAACGCAGAGATTGTCGCTGAAGCGAAATCGGTACAACGTAAGATCTTTGAGGCGAGAAAGCGCTTTTTCGACAGCAAACTAAACATCATTGCGCAGAGCATCTCAGGCGCGAATTTGGAATTGGATAACCTCAATGCAACGAAAGTCATCGAACGTGAGCGCTTGAAATTCATTGACGAAGAAATTGCCAGTAATCAGGCGTTAGTGCAAAAAGGCTTTTCAGGAAAGTCTGCGCTACTTCAGCTTAAACGTCTTGCCGCAGAAGTTCGCAGCACACTCAGTCAATTGGATCGTCAATCTTTGACCGTGGCCAAGCGATTAGATGAGAACCAAGCAAAAATAGAAGAATTGAAGCTAGAGCGACTCAATCAAATTGTCGAAGAGTTGCGTAACACTAAGACAGAGCTTGTTTCGATCAAAGAGGAGTACGGCTCTGCAAAAGATGTCGTAGCAAGAACAGCGATTGTCGCTCCAATCTCCGGCAGAGTAGTGAACATGCAAGTGTTTACTGAAAAAGGGGTGATTGGCTCGGGCGAGACCTTGCTTGAGCTCGTTCCTCAAGATGACAAGTTGCTGGTGGAGGCTCGTGTGAGTCCACAAGACATCGATTTGATTACGCCAGGTCAGCATGCTCAAGTTCGTTTAACGGCTCTGAATGCAAGAACGCTAGCACCTCTCGATGGCACCGTATTAACTATCTCCGCGGATAAGCTCTCAGAGCAAAACCAAGATGACTTTTATCTTGCTCGTATTGCTTTAGCTCAAGAGGACGTTGCTAAACATCGACTGACTTCCGGCATGAATGCTGAAGTGTTGATTCTATCGGAGCCAAGAACACCGTTGAGTTACCTTGTTAAACCATTAACCGAGAGTATGAATCGCGCATTCAGAGAAGACTAACGGATAACTTCTGTTTGAAATCTCATCATCGAACGCACGTAAATAACGTAAATAAATGATCCATTAACAAGGTCACATTTTGTGAGATTGGGATGTGTTTTTATGCGCCTTTATTTTGTGTGAGATGACCTGAACAATGAGAACAGAAAAAGGAAAAATGTTGGCTGGTGAACCTTATGATGCTTGGGATAAGGAACTATATCAAGCACGTATTGAGTGCAGAAAAGTACTGCAGAAAATCAACAACAGCATTCCAGATACTGAGGAATGGCGTAATGCAATTGATGCACTTATTCCAGACTCTGAAGGGGCGTATTTAGAACCGCCTTTCCGATGTGATTATGGCTCAAACATCAAACTAGGAAAGAACTTCTACGCGAACTTTAACTGCGTCGTACTAGACGTTGCGGAAGTACATATTGGAGATAATGTTCTATTTGCCCCTAATGTGCAGATTTACACTGCAGGGCATCCTTTGGATGTCAAAGGCCGTGTAGAAGAGGGCGTTGAGTTTGGCACGCCGATTAATATTGGCGATAACGTATGGTTAGGCGGCGGTGTGATTGTTTGCCCAGGTGTGACTATCGGTGAAAACTCGGTGATTGGTGCGGGAAGTGTTGTTACGAAAGATGTGCCACCAAACGTTGTTGCTGCTGGTAATCCATGTAAAGTGATTCGTCCAATCGAACAAAAATAATCGAATTGGTAACTTATCTCAGGGCGGGACAGCGAATTAAAATTAAGAAGCCGACATTCAGTCGGCTTTTTAGCATTTTAAAGATACGTTAAAGCATGCTGGAGTGAACTTGTTGCCCTTGCTCTGTCAGCGAGTAAATTCGCCCATCTTCTTTAATAACCAAACCGCTGTTAACCAGTTGTTTTAGGTGGAAGTTGAACTTGGTGTGGTCTTCAATACCGACCACACGACAGAGGTCCATGAACTTCATTTTTCGATGAATCTTAAGCTGCTTGATAACCGAGCGACGAATCGGGTTGGAGAGCGAACTAAAAATCTGGTCATGCTTTCTTTCATCAAGCGGTGACTTTGGTGACCGCTCTGCGTGGACCCGCTTCAACGTGACAGACAATGCAGCAAGGTTGAACGGCTTAGTAAGAAATTCATCAGCACCTTTCTTCATCGCATCGACGGCGACATCAACAGTGGCAAAAGCGGTGGTAATGATGATGCCAATGTTTGGATGTAGGCGTCTTAGGGCAGAAAGGGCTTCAATTCCTGTCATTCCTGTCATCACGACATCAAATAAAGCTAAGTCAAAATTTTGTTCGCTGGCAATATCCAATGCGTCTTCAGCGTTATCACACGCGACCACTTCAAACGATTCCAAGGTTAATGCCTCAATGAGGACCTCTCGCAATTCAACATCGTCTTCTGCAAGTAAGAGTTTTAGTGTCATTCAATATTCCTTGGTAAGCGGATTTCAACTGTTAAGCCAGTAATGTGGTCACTCTTCTTTGAGTTCCTCAAGTTTAGCTCGCCACCGTGTTGTAAGATAATTTGATTACTGATTGCCAATCCCATACCTGTGCCTTCACCCCTTGGTTTTGTGGTGTAGAAAGGTGTTTTCGCTTTGGCAATTTTGTCCAGTGGCATGCCAGTTCCCCAGTCAGAAATGGAGAGAATCGCCACCAGTTTGTCTTGATATGTTTCTATGTAGAGTTGCTTGTGTTCTTGGCTAGCGTCAATCGCGTTGCCGATGATATTGGTCACCACTTCTTCTAGTTGGCCTGCATCGCCTAAGACATTAAGCGTGTCATCAAGGGAAGTACTTACAATGAAGCCCTCTAAGCGGTATTGATTTAAGGAAAGTGCTTGGTCCACGATCTTTTTCAAAGAAACCACTTCGCGTTGGACTGGCTTATGGTGAGCGTAATTCAGCACTTCATGGCTAATCTCTGCAGCGCGTTCTAGACCGTGACGGATGCGGGCTAGATGTCTATGACTGGCCTCGTTGTCGGGTAAGTGTTTCTCCAACAAATCGCAACTCATCGTCGCACTGGAGAGCGGCGTTTTGATTTCATGAGCGACCGCGGAAGTCAGTTCACCAAGTTCTTTAAGTTTGGCATCTTGTTGAGAGAGTTGGATGTTACTTTCGAGCTGCTTGCTTTTTTCATCGTCAAACACGCGGAGTGCAATCCATAAGGTGCATAAAATACAAATGGCACAAACCATTCTAACGCCCAGCACCCAAAGCCCTAAATCGTAAGTCAGTACACCTGCTGCAATGCCATAAGCTATCAAAGCAAGGCCGGTTAACTTAAATGGGAGTGATGCGCCATGGCCTTCTTTTTCTAGGATGTTCGCGTAGCTCATCATTGCTAACCCAGAGATGGCGCCAGCGCCTAAGCCGAATATCCATCGGACTTGGTTTGCTGTGTTGTGAATGTAAATTGCGTACTCTTTACTTCCGAACCGAACGATTAAGCTGATAACAAACAAGGTAAGAACAGTGAGTGCACCATATTTGATGGCTTTAATGTACTTCCAGTCCGTGAGATCCAGCATCTTCCATGCAAAAGCACCAAGCGCAATAAATGAGAACCAGAGCTTGAATACCTTAAAAGTCTCTATTCCCTTAGTGAGCGTGAACTCATGCTCATACATTACCAAGTAAAGTTCTGACCATTCGTGGAAACCGTGAATGAACCCAAATAACGCAAGAATAGGTAAAGCAGAAGCGATAGCGATCCGGCTTTTGCGTAAGTCTCGAAAAAGAATGGCAAAAAAGATGGCGAAGAAAGCTAAGCCATAGAAGAGGTAGATCTTAAAGATGAGTAACATGTCCATTGTTTGAGTCTAAATGACTCCTTACCCTTCATCAATATTTAATATTTGCAATCTTATTATGGTGCATTGCATACATATCCTTTTACATCTGAACTTACTTTATAAAAGTTGTGTGAAGTTTTCTTATCATAATTTATTCTGCCGAGATAATTGTTATTCACATGGTGCGCTTTAGTTTCGATATTTAATAAAACTGTCATATTGAATTTCTAATCTGCACTCGTCGATTGGTGAGCACCGATTGATTGTTGGATTTATTTCAATACCTAGTTTTACTTGAACACTAAAACTAATCTGGGCTAATTAAATGTTGCTTTTTTATTAGCCCAACTTAATCGCTAAATTATATCGGAGATATATTGTGAAATTCATGAAATCAGCTCTAGTGTCTTCTGTTCTGGTTGCAGCATCATTTGGCGTTGCTGCCAAAACAACGATCAATGGCGCTGGTGCGACATTCCCTCATCCAATTTATGCGAAGTGGGCTGAGCAGTACCAAAAGGAAACGGGCGTTCAGATTAACTATCAAGCGATCGGCTCTGGTGGCGGTATCCGTCAGATCACAGCAAACACGGTAGACTTTGGAGCAACAGATGCGCCCTTGACTATTGAAGAGTTGAACAAAGAAGGCATGATTCAGTTCCCTATGGTAATGGGGGCAATTGTTCCTGTAGTAAACATCCCAGGCATCGATGCTGGTGAAGTTAAGCTAACAGGCAAAGTGCTGGCTGATATCTACATAGGCAACATCAAGAACTGGAATGATCCGGCGATTAAAGCGCTAAACGAAGGCGTTGAAATACCAAATCAACCTATCTACGTAGTGCACCGTTCGGACGGTTCTGGTACGACTTACAACTTTACTGATTACCTAGACCGTGTGAGCCCTGAATGGCACGAATCTATTGGTGTTGGTAAAGACATCACATGGCCAAAGAAAGCAACAACAATTGGCGGTAACGGTAACGCAGGTGTCGCAAACTTCGTAAACCGTACTCGTGGAGCAATCGGTTATGTGGAATACGCATTTGCTAAGCAAAACGACCTTGCTTACACGCAAATGCAGTCTAAAGAAGGTAAGTTCTTAAACCCAAGTATGGACACTTTCCAATCAGCTGCAGCTAACGCCGATTGGGAAAATGCACCGGGTTACCACCTGCTACTAAACGACCAGCCAGGTGCAGATTCTTGGCCAATGACGGCTGCTACATTCATCCTAATGCACACAGACCAATCGGATGCGAACAAAGCACAAGAAATCGTGAAGTTCTTTGAGTGGAGCTATGAGCAAGGTGAGCTTGCTAAAGAGCTAGATTACATCCCAATGCCAAGCAAGGTAGTTAACATGGTTAACGAAACTTGGAAAAATGGTTTGAAATCAGACGGCCAAGCGATTATTCAATAATTAATTAAGTTGTCTGGGGAATATATTCTCCAGACAACTGAATAAAACATTATGACTACATTAGCTATTAAAAATAAAGTAAATGGTGATTCGGTTTTTAATAAATTGAGCTTCGCGAGTGCTTTATTAATTTTTGTGACTCTAACTGGTATTTTATTATCACTAATTGAAGGTGGATGGCCTGCTTTTAAAGAATTTGGCCCTGGCTTTGTATTTAGAGATATTTGGGATCCTATTAATGGTCAATTTGGTGCTGCCTCTGCAATTTACGGCACACTTATTACTTCTTTCATCGCTATTGTTATTGCTGCACCTATCGCATTAGGTACGGCAGTGTTCCTCGCTGAACTAGCACCTAAATGGCTAAGTCAGCCAGTGAGTAAGGCTATTGAGTTACTCGCTGCCGTACCAAGCATTATCTATGGTATGTGGGGATTGTTTGTCTTTGTTCCTTGGTTCTCTGAAGGGTTCCAAATGTGGGCAGGCATGCATTTAGTTGATATTCCTTTGATCGGTAGCTGGTTTAATGGACCACCGATTGGCATCGGTTTGTTAGCGGCGGGCATTATCCTTTCATTTATGATTTTGCCAATCATGACGTCATTGACGCGTGACGCACTTAAATCGGTTCCGGATGTACTTCGTGAAGCGGCGTATGGAACAGGTGCGACGCCATTTGAGGTGATCACCAAAGTTCTTATCCCAAAAGTAAAAAATGCAACGGTGAGTGCAGGCATCTTGGGCCTAGGGCGAGCGCTTGGTGAAACAATGGCGGTGGCTTTTGTTATCGGTGGTGCGAGTCGTATTGAGTTCTCATTCTTTATGCCAGCGAGCTCAATCTCATCGACGATTGCTCAGCAATTTAATGAAGCGACAGACCCAATTCATATCGCTTCACTGATTGGGCTTGGTGTCGTGCTCTTTATTATCACTTTCTTCGTGATGGGCTTTGCTCGACGTTTACTAAGGAAGTCATCATGAATACTAGAAAATTAAAGAACTTTAGTTTCTTAGCGTTTTGTTCTTTGTCGGCTGCATTCGGTGTCTTTGTTCTTGCCAGTATTTTGTACACGCTTGTCGGTGAAGGTGTGAAGGGCTTGAGTTTGGCTATCTTCACTGAACTGACGCCAGGTCCTGGCAGCCAAGGTGGTTTGAAAAATGCACTAATTGGTAGTTTGATGCTGACAGGTTTGGGCATTTTAATCGCAGCACCGATTGGTGTTTTGGCTGGTACTTGGCTTGCTGAAGCAGATAAAGACAACAAGATCGCTGAGTCGTTGCGCTTCCTTAACGGCATGCTAATGAGTGCACCATCGATTCTCGTCGGTCTGTTTGTTTATGCTTTGATTGTTGTTCCAACTGGTAGTTACTCGGGTTGGGCGGGAGCAATTGCACTCGCGGTCCTTGCATTGCCGGTGATTGTTGCTTCAACAGAAGAGATGCTTCGCCTTGTTCCACCAACATTGAAAGAAGCGGGCAGTGGCGTAGGCGCACCTAAATGGCGTGTGATTACCCAACTAAGCTACCGAGCTGCGGCGCCGGGTATTATTACCGCGATTCTATTGTCCATCGCACGTATCTCGGGCGAAACAGCACCTTTGTTGTTTACCGCGCTAAACAGCAGTTTTATGACCACGGACATGAGCCAACCGATGGCAAACTTGCCAGTAACGATTTACCAGTTTGCGATGAGTCCTTACACATCGTGGCAGGAGCTAGCATGGGCTGGCGCACTGATTATCACGACCTTTATTTTGATTGTTAACGTACTGGCGACTTCGTTGCCGCAGCTATTTAAAGCGAGAAGAGCATGAACACGGCAACTTTAAACCCAGTCACTACAAACAACATGAACGGGCCTACTATGAGCACTTTGGTAGACAGCATTAATACCAACGATGTGACAGCAAATCTGACTCATCGTATGGATATTCAAAACTTAAATTTTTACTACAACAAAGGCGCAGATGCAGCACTGAAATCGGTATCCATGCCGATTTACAAAAACCGCGTGACGGCACTTATTGGCCCTTCGGGTTGTGGTAAATCCACGCTTCTTCGTACCTTGAACCGAATTTACGATTTGTACGGTCATCAGTATGCAGAAGGTGAAATCCTGTTGGATGGCGAAAGCATCTTTAACAACACCGATGTTAACGAGCTGCGCTCTAAAGTCGGTATGGTTTTCCAAAAACCGACACCATTCCCAATGTCGATTTACGAGAACATGGCGTTTGGTCTAAAAATCCAAGGTAGGTTCAGCAAAGCAGAAATCAAAGATCGTGTTGAATCTGCATTAAAACGCGCGCATTTGTGGGAAGAGGTGAAAGACAAACTGGATGCCGATGCAAATGGCTTATCTGGTGGTCAGCAGCAGCGTTTATGTATCGCTCGTACGATCGCTCTAGAGCCTGAAGTAATCCTAATGGATGAACCGACTTCTGCGCTTGACCCAATTGCGACTGCAGCGATTGAAACCTTAATTACTGAACTGCGCGAAAAATACACCATTGTCATCGTTACGCATAACATGCAGCAAGCGATGCGTATCTCTGATTACACCGGTTTTATGTACCTCGGTAAGTTAGAAGAATATGGCACGACCGATAAAATTTTCCACCGCCCAGATAATGATCGTACTAAGCGATACATCTCTGGTGATTTTGGATAACCAATAACAACAATAGCGGCTGTTGACTCAGCACTCTTTAGGCACGATTTTGCGAGAATCGTGCCTATTTTTTTATGCGTTTGGGCTCTAAAATTGGGGTTATTAAAAACAATTAAGAACTCTGTATGTATAAAGATAAAGTGGTCGTGATTACCGGCGGTAGCCAAGGTATCGGTCAACACCTTGCTCTTGCCTACCTTGAGCAACAAGCAAAAGTTATCGTGCTAGACATTGCGCCTAATAAGAATCCAGATATGGATTTTCACCTCGTTGATTTAGGGCGACCAGAGCAGATTGAAAAGGCTTTTGATGAGATCCAAGGAAAGTACGGCAAAGTCGATGTTCTCATCAACAATGGTGCGATCGCCAACTTTAACAAACCCATTCAGCAGCTGACTTTTGAAGAGTTTTCACGTGTGATTGACGTTAACCTCAAAGGTGCGTTTGCTTGTTCCCGACGATTTATCGCATTGAATCATGCTCAGCCTTATGGACGAATCATCAACATTGCTTCTACGCGCTGGAATCAAAATGAACCTGGTTGGGATGCTTACGGCGCATCTAAAGGTGGTGTGGTCTCTATGACACAATCGATGGCCATTTCGTTGTCAGATACGCCAATTACCGTCAACGCGGTTAGCCCCGGTTGGATTCAGGTTGAAGGGTATGGTGAGCTTGACAGTTTTGACCATCAGCAGCATCCATCAGGTCGAGTAGGGAAAGCAAAAGATATTGTTAATGCGTGTCTTTTTTTAACGCACCCAGAGAATGACTTCGTTAATGGCCATAACTTGGTTGTTGATGGTGGAATGAGTAAAAAAATGATTTACCAAGATAGCTTATTAGGTTAACCCCCCGTTTCCTAAGGACTTCTCTAATGACTCTGTTAATGATGTGTCTAAGCATTTGAAGTCTCTTAGATATGTACGCTGCGTGGACTTTTCTATGTTCTCTTGTGTTGTCCAGCTTATACCGTTTTACTCGATGCGGTAGAGTACACCTTCATTCTCCTTGCTAATCTATACCTTCCGCCTGACTTTAGAGCATGTAGGCATATGTAAAATTATTTAGTGCTCTTGTGCTCAATTGAGGCAAATCGAAGTGAGTTAGCATTGACGGCACGGCCTGTTACTAGAAGCTGGACGAATTCTCCCCGCGTTTTGTGATATTCATTAAGAAAATACTTTTCCGGGTAATAAATTCATTTTAAAATCATGATTTTGTGAGAAATATGAACTAAATTTGATACAACACCCTATAGCTGACGTTAGGTATCAAAATGAAAAGGATTTTATTACTTGCGAGTCACGCATTATGTGTACTTGTCGGCTTTGCTGCCGGAGTCTATGCTCTACCTATCCTGATACAACCTACTTCACCTGATATTTCTGCTGTATCCAAAGGGGCTGACGGTATCCTTTATCAAGGAACGTTCGATCGTAACAGAGCAGATAGTGACTTTTTACACTGGGGGGAGGGGGGTATATGGTTAACCGAAAACACCCTTGCTTTTGAAGGGATGTTAGCTCCAGGCCCAGACTATAAAGTTTATCTTTCTCCTACTTTCGTTGAGACCGAAGCAGATTTTCAGCGATTGAAGTCACAAATGATTAATGTCGGGGATGTAAAAACCTTTGACCGTTTTGTGGTCACTTTTCCAGCAGACTTACCGTTGGACGACTACTCGTCGGTGATTGTTTGGTGCGAAACGTTTGGAGAGTTCATTACTTCTGCACAGCTTGAATCTGTCGCAAACCTGAATCAAAACTGACGACGAAACAGTTTTAACTAAGTTCGAATTAAAACTGACAGAAACGTGACAATGTAAAATCTTCCGTCGACAAAATCTCGGCGCCTAATTTTTGATAATTGCGTTTGCATTGTCATAAGTCTATGAATAATTAATATTTTATATGAGTTGGAAAAGTATTGTGCCAATTGTTCAACGTTATCTAGCTATATTGCTACTGACATTTTTCGCCTCTGCAAATGCGATGGCTGCAGGGGAAATAGAAATATCTTTCAGCCCTTCATCTGGAACGCCTTATGAGAATGGAGAAGTTATCAATTACTCTATTGAGGTTCGAAATACTACGGTTAGTACCATAAGCGATGTTTCGGTAACGAACGCTATTTGGGATGTTATGTCGGGGACGAATAGGGCATTTAGTGACGTCACGATAACCGATTCCCATACCTTAGGAACTGATCCTGGTAGCTACTCGGCAAGCAACAGCAACCTTGATGTGACAGGAGCAAACTTATTGCCTCTTGGCCGAATCACCTATCAGATTGAGGCTACGGTCGCAAACAATGCCGCAGAAAACATTGTTTTGGGTAACACGGAAGTGAAAGGAACGGTTTCCGGCACAGAAACAACTTTTTCTAACACAGATACCATCACTTTCACGCCGGCCGAGTATGATTATACCCTTGAAGCTTTTGTAAGTCCGGAGGAGTATAGCGTTGGAGGCCTTTTAACTTACAGTCTTACTGCGACCAATAATGGTACATACTCGGTAAAAGGACTAGATATTGAACAGGAATTTGCTTCCCTGACAGGACAGAATTCCGGTGGTTCAACTGTGGCTGCATTTAGCGGTGTTACGATCAGCGCTTTGGCATCTTCCGGCAGTGATGCGGGCTCGTTCACAACAACTGGAGATTTATCGGTTACCGATGCGGAGCTCTCTGTTGGCGGGTCTATTACTTACACCATCCAAGCGATTGTCGCCGCAGATTTAGTTTCTGATATTGATACCAAAGCAAGCTCAACGACTCGTGCAGGAACGGTAGAGAGTAATACGTTGTCTACACCGCCGGTGGCTCCGGATGTTGAACTTACACATATGTTGAGTTCGACTTCTCCATACTTGATAAACGGAGAGGTTGATTTTGAACTCAAAGTGAGCAATAACGGTGGATCAATTGCTCACAATTATCAAGTAAAACAAAATATTAAAGATCTTGTTAGTCGGAACGGCTTAGCAAATGATTTATCTCCTAGTTATAACAATACCGATGTAGACGGCAACCCGTTTGCGACTTGGGATATCACGGTTTCAAGCATTGGCAGTAACTCACTTTCTGATTACCAAGGCAGCACGCAAACAGATGTCGATTTTGACGATACCGTTTCTATCTACCCGGGTGAGTCGATCACTTACCAAATTAAAGCAACCCTTACCCCAATCACGATTGGCACTTTGCAAGGTTTTACAGCTTCAGTAACGGATGACTCGGGTTCTTTGGTCGAAAGCTCCAGTATTTCTGATATGGTTGACGCAGAAAAAGTACTGCGTGCGACGGACTCGGATATATCCATCTCTAAAACCACTTCTGCATCGGAATATGTGCCAGGCGGTGAAATTGAGTACGAAATTACCGTTACAAATGGTTCATCAAAATACTTCGCTAACAACCTGTTAGTCCAAGATAACCTGACGTGTGTTAAGACTGAGCAAGCGGGTGGAGCAGGGGATGGCCAAGCTTTTGAACAGTGGAAAGTTGAGGTTATTTCGGGTGAGGATGCTATCGGTTCCGATCCTGGTTCGTTTAACTACGGAACTTGGATCTCTAGTCCTATTTCTCTGACACCAGATATTGCTCCAGGGAAAACCGTTAAGTACAAACTAACCGCGAAAACTAATGAGACCAGTACAGGTTTGATATTGGATGACAGTCTCAGTTGCTCCAATGATAACGTGATAGAGGATGGCTCTGGTGTACAAACGCCGGATGATAACTTGCGAGCGAGTAAGAATGTTGACAGTCGTTTTTATTCATCTGGCCAAGCACTTACTTACACGATCACTGTGACTAACGATGGCGATGGTTTTGCCAACCAAGTTCAGGTATTGGATGATTTGGCGTCTGTAAAAACTGCAGATATATACGGCAACACAATTGATGCTTATTTAAATTGGAAAGTCACAGCTCAAGCATACAAAGAGGATGGAACTCCTGCTAAGGCATCAGATACTGGCATTTCGGGGGAGATCAATTTTCCAGATAATTTAAATGTCATTGCTACTTTGCAACCGAAGTCTTATATAGAATACACTATTGTTACTGAAACCAATCCACTGGCGAATGGCCATATTGAAAACTATGTGACAGTCGACGGAACAGTCTATGCAGACCGAGGTTCGGACCCTCGAGACTTTGTTATTGGTTTGAATAAACGTGTAAAAACCAATACCGACACCTCTTTCCACCAAGAGCAAACGGGTTATTCAAAATTAGACACAGAAGTTACTTACCAACTTAGTCTGAAAAACGCTGAAGAAAATGGTTACGCCACGAATGTTTCAGTGAAAGATACGCTATCGACCATAACGGCTAAGATTCTTGAACCGGATGGCCAAACGAAACCAGTGTTTAAGTCTTGGACAATTAAGGCCGAGATTATTTCTGATGATCCTCTACTAGATGGCAACCCTGCGTATACTAACGTAGGTACGTTCTCTGATAATTTGGATTTGGATACGACAGCGCAAATTCCACCAAATGTAGAAGTCCTCTACACGATTGTCGCTCAGATCGATAGAAGCGATGAAAACGAGATTATTTTCGGTCGCTTTGACAACACTGCTGAAGTGAAAACTCCAGACTCTCAACTTCAATCATCCGTATCTGATACTGCGATTGTATATCCAAAAGATCCTAAAGTTGTTGTGGCTAAAACTACCCCAGATGATGACTTTGATCCTGGGCAATGGGTGAATTTTAAGGTTACGATTTATAACAACGGTGCTGGCTATGCTAATGAAGTGCACGTGACCGATGATATCATTGGCCTGAATGCATTTTCAGAATGGAGTATCACTAGTAGTACTGACTCAAATAATTCCCCTTTTAAAACAGGTAGCTATGCTGGTGAGAAGTCTGGTTACCCTGATGGCGGTAATATTAACAGCCGTATTGACATTGACCCTAAAGTGAATGGTAAAGCGGGTTTTGTTGTTTATGACATCAAAGGTAAAGTTAAAGATGATTATGCTGAAAATCAGATATCGAATACTGCTGAAATTTACGACCCGTCAACCAACCTAAACCAATCGTCTTCAGCTGAAATAGGCGATACAGTCACGGACTCTTTAAATGTCTCAATTCTAAAAACCGCGGACAAAGTTAGATTTGTACCTGGTGATGATGTTATCTATGAAATAAGAGTGTTAAACAACAGTTCAAACTCAGAGACGGGCTTAAAGGTTGTTGATTATTTAACTGAAATTAAATCAGTTTTAGCGAACGACAAAGACAATCGATATGAAGATTATCCCGATCAGTCGCCTTTTGAATACTGGCAGTTTGATTATGCAGATGGCTCAGGTTTTCAACCAATAACAACCGAGGACTTTGTATACCCTCCCGGTAGTGATGCGAACACATTGAGCCTCGAAGCTGGCGAGTTACGCACGTTTAGAATCAAAGCTCACGTCAAGGATAATGTTGTTGGTTCTTTAGATGGTAGTGGGAATTTAAATAATAAGATTGAAAATGATGCTTACGTTTACCGCCTTTCCGCAAGCGGTAATAAATCTAATGTTTCGCATCATGAAATGGAAGCGGCATTCAATGGCGGTGATGTTGAACGTAAACTACTAGTAAATGGAGTGGAATCTCGATTCTATTCTCCTGGCGACACGCTGACTTACCAAGTGACCGTGTCTTCAAAAACCGGTTATGTCAATGATCATCGTGTGAGTGAAAACATCACAGGTGTGACGACTCAGTTACTTGATGGCTCGCTAGCCACTCCATTTGATACTGGCTTTACTGTTGATGTTTCTAAAAATGACACGAATGGCGGCGAGGGGACTACCGATGGGACGCTGGACGGTACGGTTTCTGATAACCAAAATATCTCAACAACGATAGATGTTGCTGGTAGTGATTCCGTCACATTCGAAGTTGAAGGTGTAGTGCGTGAAGATGCTGCAGGAACCATTACCATTGGCGGTCTTACTGTTATTCCGAACAGTTATCATCTTGTGTTTACAAAAACGGTAGATCAAGCCAGTTACGAGCCAGGCCACTCATTAGTCTATCGCTTAACTATTGAAAACGATGGTAAAGGTAACGCATATAACATTCCAGTCATAGATCGACTTTCAAATATTGCGGTAGATCTTATCGATGGAACAAGTGGTCAGGCATTTGATTCAGGTTGGACTATTACTCCGAGAGTTGTAAGTGGTAGCTCTAAGGCTCTTTTTGACTTGGATGGCACACTGGTAAGCAATGCTGATATCGACACCCACGCTTCAATTCCCGCTAGTACCAAGATTGAATACAAGGTGACTGCGAAAGTTAATGATAAGGCTGTTGGGAAGATACTTAACTTACTGACTGTTGATGGTGATACCGTTAGTGCTGAAACCAAAGCGTCAACTGAGAAATTTGATTTTTCAAAACATGTTACAAAAATATACGACCAAGACGGCATCACTGAGCTCAGTGGCGGATATACGCCGGGTGGTTACATTGAATACGAGATTTCGCTGAAGAACTTAAATAACGTTCATATCGATCAAATGCCAATCAAAGATGAAATTAGCAAGATCAAAACTGATTACTTTAGTGGAGGTAAGGGGCAGGCATTTGATTCTTGGACTATTGTAAGCAGTGTGGATTCGAGTGGTATCAGTAATGCGGGTTCTGTCAGCAACAACAGTGATATCAACACTAAGTTTAATTTAGCAGCAAATAGATTCGCGACAGGCGGAACCTTCGTTAAGTACACGATCAAAGCGAAGATCAGTGAGCAGGCTGTTGGTCAAATCCTTAACGTTGCTGTGGTAGATAGCAGTCACAATTTACCGTCAGAACCTGTGAACATGTTGCCATCTAACATTGCCAAGTCGCACAAAGCCTATACGGATACATCGTTGGCAACGGCGAAAACAACCTACAACCATACAACCAATGGTGAGAAGATAGTTTATCACTTGCGCATTGAAAATACGGGTAAGGGTCTGGAATACAACAAGTCTTTGCAAGAGCTATTTTCAAAAGTCAAAGTTCGTGTTGCGCAAAACGCTGCTGGGGAGTCTGATGCGCAGACACTTCCTGCGTTTGATCAATATGGTTGGACGGTAACCGTGGCGACATCCGGTGAAGCGACGACGCTCATTGATGGTTATGCAGGTGGTGCGAATTCCGACATCGATATATCTACACTTTCGATTGCTCCGGGCGGTTGGGTTGATTTTGTGATGGAGTCCCAGATCCGTCAAGATGCACTCGATCAAATTGTATCAACACCTAAGTACAACGGTAGCAACTTTAGCTCTGTAACTGTCACACCAGAAAACCGCGAAATCTCGGTGGTTAAAGATATCGTTTCTATTGGAGGTAAGCCCTATGTTGTGGGGGATACTTATAAACCCGGAGACGAGGTGATTTATCAATTTGTCGTGACTAATAAGAAACCAGTGTGGCGTGATCAAACGGTAATTCAAGATCTCATTTCTAATGTACGTGTTGAGGTTATCGGGGGAACAAGCAAGTCTGCATTTACAAATACTGAGATTTCTCACGTGTTTACCTCAGCAGGTACAACTGGTACGCAAGATACTTACATTGCCCCTTATGATCCTACTGATGATTTGGACTTACTGATAGATCTTGCGCCTGAAGAAGTTATTGAGTTTACGGTAAAAGGAACTGTTCGCCCTGATGCAGTAGGTGACATTGATGGGAACAAAGCGACTGCTGCGGTTAGAACAGATACAACGGATGTGATTCCACCAGTTGCTCCTGTGCTAAATTTTGAAAAATCTGTTCTGAATACAACGGCAGACAGCGGCACTTGTACTTTCCCATCAACTACGGGTACTGATTGTCACTACAATCCAAATGGCCAAGTTCAATACCAAGTTATTGTGACTAACGTTGGTGAGAGTATTACGAATGGTGCAACTATCGTTGATGAGTTGAATACTATCGATACGTCTGATGGTAAGCCTGCTTTCCAAGACTATAGTGTTGCTATCGTGAGTGCGCCTGATCCAGACCGATTCTCAATTACGGGTAATTACCAAGGAACCGTACCACTTAATGCAGCGTTCGACTTGATGCCGGGTGATACGGTTGTGTTTGAGATTGACGGCACGGTAGCGGCGGATGCGTCTGGCACAATCACAAATATTGCAAAAGTGAATGATGTTGATAGTAATGCGATTGTGTTGGATCCGGGTACTTCAAGCTTAACGGCAGAGAAGTCGACCAGCACACCAACTTACACACCAGGTTCCGAGATTCGTTATGAAATGCGTATTCGAAATGAAACGCTGCTAAACGAAGAGATTGATGTTCGAGATTTGATCTCGACGTACAAGGTTGAAGTTGCTGATGGCTCTGAACAGACAGCACTTAAAGATTGGGCAGTAACAGCAAGTGTGGTGAGCGACGGTAACGCTTCTGGCTTCCGTGACATTACGCCGCTTCAATCTATCGCAGCTAATACTGACATCGACGTTACCGTGAAAATGAATGGTAAAGTTGATGGCGGTGCAGAAAGTGAAATCCTAATTGAAGTCGTTGGTCATGTTCGCGATGATGCAGTTGGTGAGTTTACAAACCAACTACAAGGTAAGCTGAATTCAGGAACTAATTACTTCACCTACAACCTGAAAGAAAAAGTCATCGTCCCTGAACCGGGAACACTGACCGTTTCGAAAGTCACTTCAATTTCTCCTGCGATTTACCATCCGGGCGATACCATTGGCTACGATATCGAGGTGAAAAATACCGGTACAGGTTATGCGACCAATGTTCTGATTTCAGACCTTTGGAAGACGATTCGTACTGAAAAAGCAGGGGCGACATTACCTGTGCGTGCGTTTGATTCTTGGTCAGCAACATCAGTGAGTGTTGATGGTACCGACCCAACGCTGACTCAACCAATTCCGGGCTCTGAGGTAACTGGCGACAATGGTTATCAAATTCGCTACAACATTCACCCAGACCACACAGTGAAACTCCATGTCGAAGGTGTTGTAAAAGACGATCTTGTTGGTGACATTACCAATACTGTTGAAGTTAGTGACTCAAGTGGCACTCAATCAGCTGATGCGACTTATGTGGCTGCGACGGCAGACTTGACGGTCGAGAAAACGGTCGATAAGAGTCAGTACGAATCTGGCGATACATTGACTTACACTATCAAGATAGAAAACACCACCGCAAATTGGGCGAGCAATGTAACTGTAGAAGATCTGGTCAATGACATCACATCGACAAGTATTACAGGTGCAACAGTTAAGGCGTTTGAGTCGGGTACTATTTTCTTTAATGCAGCTTCGCAAACCGGTGATACTAAGTTCCCTTCAGCGACAGGCGAATTCTTAGATGGGAGCTTAGATATTGCGCCAAATGATGTCGTGACGATTACGGTTGAAGGGGAACTCGCCCCTGAAGTGGTAGGAGATGTGACAAACAAAGTTGAAGTCACTTACAACGGAACGACAAAAACAGCTGAAGTAACCAGCGCCGCGAAGATCCCAGATTTAACCTTCACTAAAGAGCCAATGGTAGAGTTCTATAGCCCTAACCAAGCAGCAGGTTACATCCTAAAAATTGTCAACGAAGGCAACAGCTACGCGAATGACATCAACTTAAAAGATGAAATTGGTGCGCTAACCGTGAACACCATTGATGGCTCGGCGAACCAAGCCTTCCTACAATGGGCGGTTCAGTATGTTACGGGCAGTTCACTGACCACAGTCGATGCTAACTCACTCGTTGTCGACAAGGATATCGATTACAACATCGACCTCGCACCGAACGACACCATCACTCTTTACGTTATTGGCCTAGTCAATACGGAAGCGACGGCCGACATTGTTAACACCGCAACGTTGAATTACAACAGTAAAGACGTGACGGCAACAGCAACGTTGAAACCGCGTCCGGGCGATATCGTTCTAGAAAAAACCACCGATGAGCGTTACTACCAGCCGGGAGAGTTCTCTACATTCCGTGTCAAAGTGACCAACAATGGTTCCGGTTTTGCGGCCGATGTAAAAGTCGAGGACATCATTTCGTCACTTGAAGTGGAAACCTCTGGTGGTGCAATGGAGCCAGCGTTAAATGATTGGACGATTGTTACCAGCAAGGGTGACCCGCGCACTGACATTGAAACGGTGCCGGGGCCAAATGGTGATATTTCTACCAACCTTGATATCGCACCAGGCGACACGGTTGAATTTGCCATCACAGGTACGGTGAACAGTAGCGCGGTTGCAAACATCGTGAATACCGCAACGGCAGAGTTTGGTGGAGCAACCATCGATGCAACCGCAACGCTAGAAAGCTTACCTGAAGAAGTTTGGATTGAGAAAACCGCAGAGTCACCAAACTATATTCCGGGCGAGGAAGCGGTGTTCCATGTTCGTGTTTACAACGGCACCGATGGTTTCGATAACGACATCGAACTGGATGACATCCTATCGGGCATCAAAGCGACCAATATCTACGGTGTTAATGAGCGAGCGTTTGAAAGCTGGACGATTAAAACGACCAACACGGACAGTCGTACCACGATCACCCCAATGCCTGTCGATAATCAAGACATTCGCTCAGTGATCGACATCGCGCCTCACGACATTGTTGAATTCACCATTACAGTGAAAACAAATCCATTAGCAGCGAGTGAAATCACCAACACGGCTATTGCGGACTTGAATGGCACTGTTCAGCAATCGAGCGCGACCATTCAACCTCAGTCGCAAGGTATCTCAATCGAGAAAACGGCGGACACCGAGTATTACGTACCAGGCAAAGAAGCGACGTTCCGCGTCAAAGTGAAGAACGAAGGTACGGTGCCAGCAACAGACGTTGAGGTGAAAGATGCCATCAGTGATCTTGAAGTGGTTCGCTTAGATGGCACGACAGTAAAAGCGTTCGACTCTTGGCGTATCGAAGTCAATAAGGGCAGTTCAGATACTGATATCACAAACATTCCGAGCGTAAATACGGACATTGATTCAACACTGACGATTGCAGCAAATGATGAAGTGGAGTTCGTCATCACAGGCTTGGTGAATCAGTACGCAACGGGTGAGATTGAGAACACGGCAAGTGCGTTGTTCCGCGGCGAAACTCAAGAAGCGACCGCGATGCTATTGGCGATGCCAGAATCGGTCAAGCTAGAGAAGACCGTCGATGATGAGTACTACCGTCCGGGTGAAAACGTCACTTACCACGTGGTGTTAAGTAATGAATCTGGCTCGTTTACCGAAGAGATAGTGCTTAAGGATATTATCTCTGAGTTGAAGGTGAATACGATTCATGACACCGAAGCGTCAGCGTTTACCAGTTGGAGCATGACCAGCTCCTACAGTGACGATCGCACCATCGTGTTACCACAGATTCAAGGTGACAATTTGGATGTGAATAGCCGTGTGATTATTGCGCCAAACGATAAGTTGGAGATTGAAATCACAGGTGTTATCAACGCGGATGCGATGGGAGAAATCACCAACCACGCGTATGCCTACGACAAGTCAGAAAGCGATGTCCTAGCAGATGATTTCGCAACTATCAAACCACTGCCGATCATTTTGTCGGTGACCAAGGTGGCGGATAAAGCGGAATACACCAACGATGACGATGAAATTACCTTCACGATGACGGCGACCAACCGAGGCTCTGCGGATGCAGAAAGCGTCAACCTGTTGGATGAAATCGATAAGCTTATTGGTAACAACGGCAATCCATTGTTCACCACATGGAAATCGACCATCACTGAGCTTAAGTCTGGTGTGGTGGTTTCTGTCGATTCAGATAGCAACGTCGATTCAAACCACACTATGAAGGCGTACCAAGGCAATGAATACGAAATCGTAGTGACGGGTGAAATCAACCAAGGCATTGATGACAACTTCACGAACGTCTTTACCGCGAAAGCATCAACAGGTGAAGTCGCTTCCGCCAACGTCACGATCAAGGTTAAGAAGCAAGCTTACAACGAAGGCATGCTGAAAGTGACCAAGGTAGCGAGCAAGTCAGAGGCGAGCGTCGGTGAAGTTGTCGAATACGAAGTCGTCATTACCAATGAAAACGACAACCCATTCACGGGTGTACGTTTGGTTGACCGCTATCCGGGAGGTTTTGCTTACATCCCAGACTCGACTGAGATGGTCAACAGTGGTCCTGATGGCGTATTTGATACCTCAGATGATATTCAAATCACCGTAGAACCAACGAAGACCAATCAACTGTTCTTCGAAGTGGGCGACATGAACATCTACGGCAAGGGCGATTCGAAAACCGCTGATGCTGTTCGTATCCGTTACCTAATGCGTGTAAGTGTAGGTGCTACCTTTGGCGTTTACACCAACACCGCATGGGCGGAAGCGCCACCGGCAGAAAGCTTCTCGGCACAAAACACCACGACCAACTACGTTGTGAAGTCGAACCTCGCCAGTGCGACGGTCGAAGTCATGCCAGACAAGGTATTCGATACCGCTTCAATCATCGGCAAGGTGTTTGAAGACCACAACGGTGACGGTTTCCAAGCAGATGCAACGGCAGATGACATTTACATTGATGTTGACCTTGCCGCGGGCGATTACGTACCGGGGTCGACCTTCATTACTCAAGATGGTGTTGAAACCCAACTTAAAGATGTGAAGGTGAAACTCAAAGGCCAAGACGTCGTGATGTCGAGTGTGGACAACGGTTATGAAGTCGATGAGCTGTACGGCCTATCTCGCAACCGTACCCTCGAACACAGCAACAAAGTGGTGTTCCAGTTTAATACACGAACTCACCAAGGTTTCCCGTTCAAGGTGACAACGGATAACGGCACGCACATTGAGTTCGACAAGCAAGGTAACGCGATTACCAAGCACAAAGGAGATAAGAAAAAAGGTCTGTCGGCAGAGAACATCGACGTGGTGAGAAACCTCTACCGAGATGGGGATATGTACCTATGGGAAATCATCGTAGAGAACAAAGGATTTTACGAGGACGGTATCCCAGGCGTTCGACTGCTAACGGTCGAAGGCATCATTATCGAGACAGATCAATATGGTCGATACCACGTTCCAGATCAGTGGGTGTTGAATAAAAAAGGTAAGCAGTTCTTGGTCAAAGTCGATACAGACTCGCTGCCGACAGGCATGAGGGTAGTCAGTGAGAACCCGAAAGTACGCCGAATCACACCAAACAAACTGACGAAATTTAACTTCAGTATTCAAAGCAGTGGGGATGATTAACCGTTCGCATTACAGACGCAGGCTGGGCCAGTCCCAGCCAACCACTCAAGCGGTTAAGCAGGATTATTATGATTAGATTTAGACAATCAAAACTGACAATGTGTATCGCGGCTGCGTTGCCGATACTTTCGTACGCGAAAGACACCAGCCAATTGGAGAAACTTGACAGTGACTCACTGGGTATTGAAGTAAAAGCTCACGAACAAACGGATAACTCACGTATCTATCTAGACCAAGGTGCGATTTGGGTAAGCCGCGACATCATGCGATTTGACCCAGTTCTCGACCTGAGTATTAGCAGTGATGTTGAAGTGAAAGATGGCAAGCCATTGCAAGAAATGAGCTTCGCTATCACAACCAACTTCAGCTACTACGTTGACCATTACCAACTGGAAGTCTTCCGTGGTGGTGACCGTGGCTTGGTTGCCCCTTTAGCAGTGGTAGAAGGCCAGCAATTTGCGAACGATTTCAACATTGTTTGGGATGGCACGACCGATCAAGAGTATCAATTTGAATCCAACACGCAGCTATTGTTCCGTTTAAAAGCTTTCGATAAAGACGGCAATATGGACGTGACGACGGTTGGTGTAATTGACCTTGTCGAGCCAGATTCTGAAGTCGATATCGACAAGAACGACGGTGAAGAAGAGCAAAGCCGCAAGCTCGGTAAAGCTCAGTTGATGCGTCACAACATTCCTACCTCTGCAGGTCTGGCAAGATTCATGGGTACAGGATTAAAAGGCGTCGATAAAGTCGTGATTGGCGAAGACGAGTTTGATGTGGAAGAGGGCGAGCTATACGCAGAACAATACTTGCCAGCAGATGCGTATCTGTTCCCAACTCGTGTGGTATTCGACAGCGGTGAAGAGCGCCGTTACCAACTGTACGTGCGTATCCCTGATGAATATTGGGTGCAAGCCGGTCTTGCAGACTTCTACATTGGTAAAAACAAAGTAACGGGTAACTCTGCGGCATTGGCCGTCGACGACCAATACCAAGATGATATCTATAACCAAGGTCGCTTGGCGTACTTTGGCCAAGGTAAGTTCGGTGACAAACTTAGAATTACTACTCATTTTGATACCAAAGAGAGCGACGTGCGAGACATGTTTAAGCACCCGTTTGCCTCTGATTCTTCCAGCGTATTCGACATTCTCGAAGACGACGATGAGATGTATTACGGCAACTATGGTGACAGCTCCAACATCTACAAAGTGGTGAACACCAAAGGTAAGGTTTACCTCAACGTTGAGTACGACAAATCCAATGTTTTGTGGGGTAACTACAACACTGGTATTACTGGCACCGACAACAACGACTACAACCGTAGCTTATACGGCTTCAAAGGGGATTACCGTACGCGCTCAACCACCAAGTTTGGTGAGGATCGCCTAAACGTTGTGGGCTTTGCCGCTGAATCTGACTCACTCTTCGCTCACGATGAATTCCTAGGTACTGGTGGTTCGTTGTATTTCTTGCGTCATGGTGAAGTGGTGCCGGGCAGTGACAAAGTAATGGTGAAAGTTGTCGACCCAGACAGCAGCATCACTGTGCAAGAAATGCCGCTGCAATCGGGGCGTGACTATGAAATCGACCCGTATCAAGGCCGCATTATTCTGACCAGACCGCTGAACAATATCATTTCGGATAACTTTGGTACCGTCATTAACGACCAACCAGCATCTGGCTATGACAACTACCTTTCGGTGGACTACGAATACGTTCCCCAAGGTAGTGACGCGCTTGACGCAATGACCGCTGGTGGTCGTGTGAAAGGTTGGGTGAACGACTACATCGGTGTGGGTGCAAACTACCAAACCGAAGAAAAAGACAACCAAGATTACGAAGCGTACGGTACGGACTTAACTTTGCGTGCATCAGAAGGTACGTATTTGAAAGCCGAATTCGGACACAGTAAAGGCCGTCAAACCGATTCCAACTACGTTTCTTTCGATGGCGGTTTGACCTTTACTCCGATTGGTAGCAACGCGGAAGATCGTGAAGGCGATATCTACCAAGTGAAAGGGGTGATGAACCTCTACGACTTAGCACCAAACGTATTCTCTGCGGTGGGTAACGACGTTAAAGCTTGGTACAAATCCAAAGACGCCGGTTACAGTTTTGCTAGCCAAGATGACGACTTAGAGCAAGAGTCTTACGGTACCGAAATTCGTTTCCAAGCCACTGACCGAGTTGCGGTGAAGACGCGCTTTACCTCGGTTGAGGAGCGTGAATCCGATGGTGATCTGCGAACCGATACCCAGCAAGCGGAATTGGAAACCCAAGTTAAAGTCACCAAACACATCAAGATCTCGGCAGCGGGTAAACAAGTCGAAGAGCTAAACAACCAAGATGAAAAAGGCAAAGGGACGTTAGCGGGTCTGCGTGCTGACTACATCTGGGACAGCGACAACAACGTGTACATCAAAGGCCAGAAAACCGTGGGCCAAACCGACGAATACGATGAGAACGACAGCGTTACACTAGGTGGTGAAACCCGTATCCTAGAAGACTTTGTGGTTGGCGCGGAATACACCACGGGTGATCGCGGCGATGCCGCAGAAGCGAGCGTGACGTATGACGTAACGGAAGATTACAGCACCTACTTAACCTACGTAGACGACACTTACGAAGGCAAAAACAACGTGATTGTCGGTCAACGTGCAGACCTGACTTCAACGGTCGATTTCTACCAAGAAAACCAATTTGTTGATGAGAACAACGGCAAAGGTCGTATTGACTCGTTTGGTTTTGGTTACGACATGAACGACGATATCGACATGGGTATCGGCTATCAAAAAGGCGAAATCGAAGACGACCAGAAGATCACCACAGAGCGCCAAGCGGTGAGTGTAAGCACTTCGATTGATGTGGATGACGTATTGTTCAAGAACAAAGTCGAATACCGTGTCGACAAGACTGATGATTCCGCCGACCCAGATAAGAAACGTGTCGATCAATGGGTGACGACTAACCGTTACACGCATCATCTAACGGAAGAGTACACCTTATTTGGTAAATTCAACTACTCACGCTCAGAAAGTAAATCGAGCGATAAAGTGTTGGCTCGTTTTATTGAATCCACTGCAGGTTTAGCATATCGCCCGATCTACAACGACCGTTTAAACGTACTCTCTCGCTACACGTATTTGGTGGACTTCGACCAACTTAACCGCGA
Source organism: Vibrio sp. M260121 (assembly GCF_036533715.1). Lineage (NCBI taxonomy): Bacteria > Pseudomonadati > Pseudomonadota > Gammaproteobacteria > Vibrionales > Vibrionaceae > Vibrio > Vibrio sp. M260121. Next base: position 36,215 of record NZ_JATABF010000007.1, read on the forward strand.
TGTGGATTACAAAGATGAAGAAAGCCACATCATCGAAATCGAAGGTATTTACTCGTTGGATGCAAACTGGGATTTAGGCGCGAAATACGCTTATAAGGACAAGCATGAAATCTTCACTCGTCAGTCAGGCGAAGACATTCCAGTCGACAGTAAAATTTCTCTCTACGGTTTGAGTGCCTCTTATCGTGTTATGAAAGATTGGGACGTGACCGGTGAGTACCACTGGAAGACGGACAGCACCTACGACGAACTAGAGCAGGGCGCATTGGTTTCGGTTAACAAACATTTGAGCGACAACTTCAAAGTCGGCGTGGGTTACAACTTCTCAGGCTTTGATGGCAACCTAGCGAATGATGACGATTACGACGCATCAGGCGTGTTCATTAACCTAGTTGGTAAGTTATAAGAGGGCGATATGAAAACGACGATTCGTTTGTTAAGCGGTATGATCGCAGGGGCAATATTGGCAGGGTGTTCGGCGGATGCGTATGTAAGCCAAGAGAACCGAGAAAAGTTTGCCGATGTCAATGTCTCCAAGTTTCTGATCAGTGAATGTTTAGCACCGCAACGCGAAATCCATATTGCGGTTGCCGAACATTTCGACTTCGATAAATCGATCATTCGTGAAGCCGATGCGGCAAGCCTAGATGCGTTCATCAGTGATATTCAAGACTTGGCCGGGCGCATTACGATTGTTGGTCACACCGATTTTAAAGGCTCTGACGAATATAACGAGAAGCTGTCTATGCGCCGCGCTGAATCGGTAGAGGCGTATCTTCAGCAACAACTCGACCCAGAGCAATACGATTGGGAAGTGAAGCACTTTGGTGAGTCGCAGCCGCTAGCGTTGGGTAAATCGGATCAAGCGCGTGCTGAAAACCGTCGTGCTTACGTGATGTTTGAAGAGGCGAAGAAGTACGAAGAGATGCCTTTCTGTGAGCCGCCAAAACCAGAACGTAAGATCTACATGGCGATGACGCCGCACTTTGATTTCGATAAGTCGGAGTTAAAACCGGAAGACCTTTCACAATTAGATGATTTCATCGCAAAACTGCAAGGTTTAGAAGGTAGCATTATGGTGGCTGGTCATACCGACCAAGTAGGTTCACTCTCTTATAATGAACAATTGGCGGAGCGAAGAGCGCAAACCGTGGTGGCGTATCTCAAGACGAAACTCGATCCGTCGCAGTTTGTGTGGGAAGTAAAAGCCTTTGGTGAGCTTCAACCTGTGATCAACGAAGAATCTCCAGAAGCCAATGCTTTAAACCGCCGTGCGTTTATCGTATTTAAAGAGAGTGAACTGGGGCAACCGACTGAATAATTTGGTAAGGTTGTCCTCTCGCAAGCTAGCTATCAGTTTTCTGAGTGATAGTTAGTATCAAAGGTCAACCTATCCAAACCAAACAGGGAGTCGGGTAATGGAGAAAGTGCAGTTAGTCGTCGATTTTCTTCTCACTCACAAAATTTTATTTTCCGCATTAATCCTGCTGTTCATCATTGTTCTGCGTCGTTTGATTCTGTCTCGAATTCGTGGCGACGATGCCTTCATTACGGAAGAACAACGCAGTTGGATGTCGAGAACCAAAAACGGCGCATTTGCTCTCACTCTGATTCTGTTGTTCATCTTGTGGCAATCCGAAATCAGCGAGTTTGCCCTAAGTGTTACGGCGATTGCAGTGGCGATTGTGGTCGCATCTAAAGAGATTATTCTTTGTTTTACTGGTTCGATTCAACGAGCCAGTTCGCGTTCATTCCGCATCGGTGACTGGATTGAAGTCGGCAAGCTGTGTGGTGAGGTTATTGAGCACAACATGATGGCGACAGTGATCCAAGAAATCGACCTGCATCATGGGCAATACCACTTCACGGGGAAAACTGCGACATTGCCCAACAGCATGTTTTTCACCTACCCAGTGAAGAACCTCAACTTTATGAAGCGTTACGTCTACCATGACTTTTCTATTGTGGTGAAAGACTTCGTCAATCTTTACCCACTTTTGCCGTTGCTGACCGATAAGATTGACGAACATTGCAGTTACTTTTCCGATGTGGCTCACCGTTACAACGCGATGATCGAGAAGCACGCTGGTGTCGATCTTCCGGGTGCAGAGCCACACATCCATATCTCAAGTAACATCAATGGTGAGCAAATCGTGCACATCATGATTTTCTGCCCGACAGACAAGGCAAACCATTTAGAGCATTTGATTCGTAAAGACTTTATGGAGCTTTATGAGCAGCGATTTCCAATGAATACAGAGCATTAAGTTTTCGCTCAATAATCATCTGGCAAATGTTAACCCTCGCTTTTTACAGTGGGGGTTATTTTTTATGTATTTGCTGATCGTGACGATAAAATACCTTGATGGATCGGGGCGCATATAATCGCTAAATTACGCCTCGCAACCTATCCGCACAACTTACGTTTGCTGCTAAGAACTAAAAATGATTACTAACTAAGACTACATAGATGGTCACGTCTAAAAAGGCACAGGTTGCAATTACGGCTGTTCGTTTAACAGCTCAACCCCTCATTTATAATAAGATGCTCCATGCAAACTGGCTTTTCACTCATATTTGCACCCGCCCAACGTTTATTGGCAGTGGTGAGTCAATGGCGAGCGAGCTCCAAATCCTATTTAACGGATTTGGCGTCTATTGCTTTGCTGTTACTGCCGCTGACTTTGTCTAATGCGTTGGCCATATTTCTCGGACACGTTTTCAGGCTTACTGGTTTGGCTGATTTGTCGCAGCTGTTATTCCACGTCTCCGACATTTTGATCAACCTCTATCCGAGTGCGTTTTGTGTGGTGGCAGGGTACTACCTTTCCCACAAAACCAATGTCTCAAGTGCGCTGTTCATCATCTATTCGCTGATCATGTTTTATTTGGTCTCGATAGAAAACAGCAGCTTGTCAGCGACTTATATGCTGCCAAACAATCCGTTGATCGCTTTATTGAGCGCGACCATGACGTACGTGTATTGCAGCTTATTCAAGATACGTTTGCTAGAGCCGCAAGCCCTCGATTTCTCGTCCCGTTTGCTCAAGCACGTGGTGCACTTTTTCTTGTTTGTGCTGGTGGCCTTGGTCATGTCTCACTTCACCGCGATTTTTATGGCGTTGTTTGGTGGCATGGTCCGTGATTTGGGTGTAGACCCACTTACGCTCTCCGGCGGATTGATGTATCAAACCGTGCTTGGTTTACTTGGCTCGATCGGTATCAACGGACACAACTTGCTGTTTGCGATTAAACAGCAGATCTTTGCCGCCACAGAAGCCAATATGATGGCTTGGCAAGCAGGGGATGAGCCACTCAACGTCATTAGCCAAGGCTTTTATGACGCGTTTATGTCGATGGGCGGCTCTGGTAACTCGATTAGCTTGCTGTTGTGTGTGCTGATATTCGCAAGAGAGCGTAACCATCTGATGCTTGCTCTCGCCGCAATGCCGCTGGTGATTTTCAACATCAATGAAGTGTTGCTGTTTGGCTTGCCGATCATCTTTAACCCGATCCTGATCGTACCTTTTGTTCTGGTGCCTTTGGTGAGTTTTGTTATCACTTATTCATGTATCTCGTTTGGCTTAGTGCCACCAGTAGAGAACATCGTAAACTGGATGACGCCACCCATTTTCAGTGGCTACATTGCAATGGGAAATCAAATTGAAGGCTCAATTCTACAAGTATTGATCATTGTGTTGGGTGTTTTCATTTACCGACCATTTTACTTGGCATACGCAGGGAAGTTTTCAGCGCAGTTTCGTGCGAACACCGCCTATACCGGTATTGAGAGCTCGATATTCAAATCATTGTTGAACAACGTAAGAGACTCCAATAACTCCAGCATCAGCAAATCAACGGCACAAAAGCGTTTAACCACGATATTGCGAGAAGGTGAGCTGGTGATGTTTTATCAAAAACTTCAATCGACGAAGAAGGTTAACGTGTTCTCTTATGAAGCGTTACTGCGTTATATCGATAAAGAAGGAAACCTTTGTCCACCGACGTTTGTGAGTGACTTCCAAATGCTCAACTCGATGCCGCTGTTGGATAAGTTGGTCATTGAAAGAGTGTTGGCAGATATGCAGCAAATGACGCTGTCGAAAGACCGCCGTATTGCCATCAACATCGCAGTGGCGACCATTGAGCAAGAAGAGTTTGTTCCGCACTTACTATCGCGCTTAGTCCACTACGGGATTTCTCCAGAGTGGCTGGAAATCGAAATTACCGAAGAAGCGATTCTTAGCAATAAAGTGTTTTTGATTAAAACTATGGAAGCGCTGCAAGCTCAGGGCATTCGTATTGCTATGGATGACTTTGGTACAGGCTATGCGTCTTTCCCGCATTTGCTGAAATATCCGTTTGATAAGATCAAGCTCGACCGTTCTCTCTTGCTCGATGCCAACGATCAAAAGGGCAGAGACCTCTACGAATTGGTCGCAAAGTTGGGCCACATTACTCATTGCGAAGTAGTTGCAGAAGGGGTAGAGACTCAACAAGAGTACGATTTTGTGAAAGGCTGCGGTGTCGATAAAGTACAAGGCTATTTCTTTGCTCGCCCGTTGCCACTGATGGATATCCTTGATGAGCAACTAGACAAGCCACTTTTATCGTCACAATCACAAAGTCGAGTGGAAATATAGACTTGCTGACGCTAATGTGCGCCTCCTTGCTTAAATAGCAGGCGAAATAACAAACGACGTTGACCCAAGAAACAACGCGTTTAACCAGACTAAAAGAGTACGAGGGTCCTAGCTTGTGCTCTTTTTGTTTGGATGATTACAACAAGTTGGCTATGGCTACCTTTGTTGAGTGACTATTCGCAACGTTAAACGATCAACGCTTTGTTACTCGAATGATACCGTCCTCGACGAGCATGTCGAAACTCTCCCTCATTGCGAAACAAACTAAACGGATTTAATTGCGGCGAACTTCCTGAACGGCTCTTTGAGTCGTACTTTGATGGATTTACTTAGCCAAATGAATAATCGATACATTAATCGGCTTTTTACTTTAATTTCTTCCAATTCATACATTAACGGTTTGTGTAATGTCCTTGTGATGTTACTGCCCGTGTCGCTTATTTCAGCATTTAGTACCTTGCTGAGTAACTTATTCATGATTGCTGGTTATGAGCAACTTGGCATCACGATAGGCACGGCAAGCGCGATCATTTGGAAGCTTTTCCCGATCTTACTGTTAGTGTATTTCTCGCAGTTTCTTTCTTCTTTGTTGAAAGTCTCTCGTGTAAATGTCATCACGCCATCGCTGATGGTTTACTTTATCGTGTATAACGAATGGGGTTTGTTGCAAGAAGGCACCGTCGTTCCGAGTAACTATCCACTGGCGATACTTATACCAACAGTGATCGCTTGGTCTGTACGTGTGATGCAAAACCGCAGATGGTTCATGCGTTCAGAGCTGCCAAATGTGGTGGATCAGTCATACAACCTTGTGATGGCAACCGTTGTATTGGTGGTTGGATATTCGGCTCTTGGTTACGTGCTAGGCAAAGCGGTTTGCGCAGCGGATATCGCGAGTTTTCTGCTGCCAGAACTTGATCCGAACTCTTTGCTTGATGGCATTATCTATGAGTTTGTACGTAACCTGTTTTGGTCGATTGGCATCAATGGCCACATCATCTTTGCTCCTTACAAAGCAGAGTTGTATGAGACAACGCGTGTCGCGATAGAGAATCACGAAGCACTCGGCACACCACTGCCAATTTTAACCACCAATTTCTACGACTTTTATGCGGGAATGGGGGGGGCAGGAAACACCATTTCTCTGGTGCTGTGTATGCTGTTTCTGACCAAGAATCGCAGTTACAAAGCATTGGCGGCGACGGCCTTAGTACTCAGCTTGTTCAACATCAACGAACCGATCATTTATGGCTTACCAATCATGTTCAACCCGGTCATGATTGTGCCGTTTCTGATTGCACCTATTATCGGTCTTATCATTGCATACATTGCCACGGTGATGGGCTTAGTTGCGCCGATAACAGAAATCATGAGCTGGATGACACCGCCATTAGCCAGTGGTTACATCGGCACAGGTTACACTTGGACGGGCGCGATATTACAGCTGATCATTATTCTAGTCGGCATCGTGATTTACTATCCGTTCTTTAAGCAGATGGACAAAATTGGCAGCTCAAACGCTTTGTTTGCGAAGTCAGTCTCAGATGATTTCTTCAACTATGAGGGCTTAGACAACGGCAAAGTCGCGGGGGCTTTCTTCCCAGAGATCACCAATAAATTTGCTGCTCAGAAACGCATCAGCGATTTGAAGAAACATGGTGAGTTCGTGCTGTTCTACCAACCCCAGGTAAACGCTCGCACTGGTGAGATTCGTTCGCTTGAGGTGTTGATTCGTCATCGTTCTGAAACGGGTGAGATCACGCCTCCGACGTTTCTAGAAGATTTTGCCAAACTGGGCTTGATGAGTGAGTTGGACTTGTGGGTGGTAGAAACGACGCTACGAGAAGCTGCACCGTTAGCGAATCGTCCAAGCTTTAAGGTGTCGATCAACCTGTCTCCAGAAACGTGTTTGGTGCCAGATTTCACAGAGAAAGTGTTGATGATGATTAACCAAAGTGCACTTTCTTACTCGCAAGTTGAGTTTGAAATTACCGAAGACATGTTGATTCAAGATGAGCATCGTACCCACCGTGTGTTGAGTGAGTTACGAGAAGCAGGGGTGAAGATCGCGCTTGATGATTTTGGCTCCGGCTATTCGTCTATCGGCTACTTGTCGAAATACGATTTCGATAAGGTAAAAATAGACCGCTCTTTAGTGCTCAACCTTGATAACAAGAACGGAAGAGAGTTGTTCAGACTGACAGCTAAACTGGTGAAAATCACTGGGGCAGAAACCGTTGCGGAAGGTATCGAAACGGAGCGTGAGTTAGAGTTTATGGCCGAGCAGGGGATTGATTTGATTCAAGGCTTCTACTTCTATAAACCCATGCCGTTTGATGACATTACGAAACTTGAATACACCCAATCAGACGACAGTTCAGAGTACGATCATTTCGCGTTTTAACGTTTGAACTACAGATACAATTAAGGGAAGCCATCGTGCTTCCCTTTTCTTTTTCAGAGGCTTAAGTTCGAGCGTGAACGCTTATTTGAACTCAAACTTGCCCTGCATGATTGCCCAGTGACCAGGGAAAGAACAGAAGAACGAGTAGTCGCCCCCTGGAGTCATTTTCTCTGTGCTGAACGTGATGGAGGTGCTTTCACCGCCGCCGATCACTTTAGTGAAGGCATAAACACGGTCATCGTTAGGTTTCACGTAGTTGTTTTCAAGACCTGCTGACATGCCTTCTGTGCCGACTGCTTGTAGGTTAGCCGTGTCTGCAATGACTACGTTGTGACCCATTGACTGCGCTGGCATCTTACCTGTGTGGTTCAGCGTCAGTTTTACTTCTTTACACGTTGCTGGAACACTCAAAGTTTTGGTCGAAAACTGCATCATATCGTTTGCATCGATAGACACTTCACACTCTGCGCTCGCTTGTGCGCCAAAGCTCATTCCAACTAGTGCAAAGGTTGCTGCTACTAAACGTAAAGACATATAACACTCTCCATATTTTATTTTGGGCTGACTTGGATTCAAACCGATCCAATGCATCTCATTATCATCGAATATTCAATCTGAAACCGTGCTTCAATCCGGATATTGACGTTTTGTTGCAAAGTTATACTTATCGTTTTCACTGGATGATCATTCGTATACCTTATTTTTCGCGCTTCAATTAAGAAGTGTGAAGACGATCTTGATAACCGCTTTAGGCGCTTCATTTATGTCTTAAGAACGCCCAAGTTTTGGTGCTTTTTTCGCTAACATGTAACTAAGTATTTCAAATGTATTTATTCTGTAACTTATTGATTTTCAGATGCATAAAGGTGTGAAAAATACAAATTCCACTATTTGTAGAAACGGATAAATTGATTTGTTTTATCTCGCGCACACTTTCAGAAAATTGAACTAGAGTCCCAGATTTATGTTTGCTTATCGATTGCGTGCGAAATGTCGTCAAATTGACGTAAAAAGACGCTTTATTTTTGGCACTTTTACACCTGTAAGTTGAGTTACATTTGGTTACATCTGTCCGCTGCGGCGCGAAAAAAGTCCCCCTCTATAATGCTGTTCCTTTTTATTGTTGTTTGTATAAGTCCTTAATTATGAGAAAGAATACGCTAGCGATCATGCCAAGTGTTTTAGCACTGGCGATCGGTGTGGGGTTGCCTGCTGCACACGCAGGAGTGATCACAGACGCAACTATCGTCGGCTCAGAAAGCCAGTGGTGGAACACTTACAAAGTGATCCTAACGAACGACGGTTCAAAGCCAGTTGAACTGCGTGATGCAAAAGTGACGTTTGATTCGAACCTATCAATGTCGACACCATCTTGGTCTGCGACTGGCATCAGCTACCCGGGAATGAAGTTCGCCAGCGACGCACAAGGTAACGTGTTCAAGAACACACTTGCGCTTGCTTTTGATAGCGGTAGCTGGGTGAAATCTCAACTTCCGGCAGGTGAGCGTATTGAGCTAACTCTGGGTGTGAGTGGCGTATTGGATCTGACTCTTCTTCAAAATACCATTCGTCTGATTGCTGACGATGAAGGCGAAGTTGGCGAACCAGAAATTTCTCTTCAATTAGCTTCGCCAGTGAACGGTGCTGAGTTTGAAGAAGGTCAAGCGGTTGCTATGCTAGCAAACGTTACGGCAACCAACACCAGCGTTAAAGCTGTGACTTTCTTTGTCGACAACAAACAAGTTGCTCGTGTAACGCAAGCCCCATTCCAAGCAACTTGGACTTCTGTTGGCGCAGGCACTCACACGATCAAAGCTGTAGTAGAAGACACCTCTGGTTTAACCCAACAACAAGCGGTCAGCATTTCAGTAAAAGAAAAGCCAGTTGAGCCACCTGTGGAGCCAGAAGTGCATGAGCTGACGTTCGTCGCGCCTACACAAGGTCAAACATTGATGGTGGGTCAGGCAACGATGATCAAAGCACGCGTTGATGGTGAATTGATCTCTAAATTAGAGTTCTGGGCAAATGACCGCAAGCTAGGTCAACGTAACATCGCTGCAGGTCAAACGACGTATTCTCAATCTTGGACACCAAATGAAGTGGGCAATGAGACACTTAAAGTGGTGGTTCTCGATCAAAACAACCAAATGGTTGAACAACGCAGTATCGCAGTTGCTATTGAAGCAGCTCCAAGCTTTGTTAAACCAGAAGTGAGCTTCTCTTCACCTTCGAACGGTTCTAAGTTTGAAAAAGGCGAAGCGGTATCGATTTCTGTTCGTGCAACGGATGCTGATGACGATTTGTCTCGCGTTGTCGTGAAAGCAAACAACAAGCAAATCTGTGACTTCAACGCAGCAACCACAAACCAGTTCTCTTGTAACTGGACGGCGTCAGAAGTTGGTGCAGTTGAGCTAGAAGCAATTGCGACAGATGCTGAGAACCTAACGGCAACAGCTCGTGTAAACATCACAGTTGAAAAAGTGGAAACACCGACACCTCCGCCAACAGGTGGACTGTGTGCTGACTTTAATGTGTACCCTGACTGGACTCGTGGTGATCACGCGACAGGCGGTGACATTATGGTTCACAAGAACATTGCTTACTCAGCGGTGTACTGGACGCAATCTGTTCCTGGCAGCGATAGCTCATGGTCATTGCATCTAAACTGTGATGGTACTGAGCCGGGTACAGCGCCAGCGCTATCATTGCGCAACCCAATGGATCCAGTGCGTCTAGAAGTAGCAGGTTGGCCAAACACATTCGTAGTGGCGAGCCCATCCACTCAAGCGCCAAGTACGCTAACTATCGCAGCAAGCAGCAGTGATGCGCTCACAGACCTAGAGCTGCTTACACGTTCGTTTGTGTCAGCTATCGAACAAGCAGAGAACGCGGGTACAGCATCTATTGTGATTCGATCGGATGTTCTGGATCTCGCTACGCAAGACAAAGGTGCATCGTTTGGTGCCGTTGCGGTTAAACAAGCACTGACGAATGCCATTGATATCACGGGTAGCCGTATTGATATTGATGCGATCAACGCACTGAGCGATGACGTGAAAGGCTGGGCACATGCTTACAACTTGATCTTCACAACGCTTGCGCCACAAGCGACATTTGGTTGGTCACTAAGCATTGGTGAGTTTGCTTACGATACCCACTCTGGTCGTCAGTCTGTATGGGATGAAGCGTCCGTTTTCACAGCCGATCTACTTGATAGCTTCGAGCTTTACAAAGCAGATGCTGCGAACAAAGCTGACTTTGTGGCGTTTACTAAATCAAACGCTACCGCTGCGCTAACTAGTGAGCAGTGGCATCACGCACTTGAGTACGTAAAACAGGTAACAGATTACGTTGAAGCGCCTGCAATGCTATCGAACATGCCAACAGAGCAAACCGCAAATTACTTCATGGGCAATACTCAAACCGATCAGCAAATCCGTAAAGCCGCGTACAGCAACGTATTTGCATTGATGTTTGATCAAGACTCTCAAGCTCTAACCAGCAAAATTGAGCTTTACCAAACGGCGAAAGTGCCACTGTACTACGTAGGTGAAGAGTTAGAGAAAGGTTCGTTGACTCGCATTGAAGAGCTAAACCAAGAGTTAGCAGATGCTGAAAGCGTGATGGATAACGAAGCTTTCCTATACGAAACGCCACAATCTCAGTGGGTTCCGTCAACGGTTTACAAGTGGAACGACTTCCTAGATGGCTTGAACGCAATGCACAACATTGGTGTAGCGGGCAACAAGTTCTGGTTGATGAACGATGAAGTTGATGATGCAACCAACATCAAATACGCGAAAGTCGCGATTGCTGCGTTCCTTGCGCAAAGTATGCAAGAGACCATCCGCTACAACGCGTGTGATGAAAACAACTGGTCTGAAGTGAAATACGGCGCGCCTGCGGATTACCCAATGACAGCAAGTTGTGGTCAATTGGGTCAGAAATACGCAGATTACGGCGTAAACCCAGTTTCTGGTTTGGACCATGCGTACTCTTGTCCTCGTGATGACAAAATGGAAGTCAGTGCGTTGACTCATGCGAAATGGTATGGCGCACCAGCTCCAGTCTTTGCAGCACCTGATGCAGTACTTGAAGAGCGCGGTCTATTGGTGAACGGTGCAGCAGGTCGTTGGACAAACAACGGTCACTGTAACGATGTTCCAGAAAGCGTAGATACGTCTAAGCAAGTGTGGGAACGCGACGAGTGTAAGACGTACGTTGGTCAGAAAGCAGGTAAGTTCATTTGGGACGGCAGCAGCCAAGAAAGCGTTGAAGGCTGTGGCTGGTGGGGGCGTGGTGTAATCCAAACCACAGGTCGTCAGAACTTCGGTACGCTTAACCACTACCTAGGTCGCTCGCACGTTGATCCATCAACCATTGGTAAGACAATTGATGGCGTAACGGTAGAAGCGCCACCGGCGAACCCACTTTATGCTGAGCTAGACTTCTGTTCTAACCCAGGTCTGATTTGTAGCTCGGAAGAGAACAAAGAGATCAAGTGGATCGCAGGTCTGTTCTACTGGGTAACGTCAGTTCAGGCATACAACGATGAAGGCGGTCAGTACGCTGATTGGAACTACCACAATGAGCTGAAGAAGTATGTAGATAGTGGTCTGCAAGGTTCTCAATTTATCGATGACGTTTCAGGCATCGTTAACCGTGGTTGTCCGGACCTGACGTGTTCGACAGGTGATGTTCACAATGTGAAAGAGCGCCGCGAGAACTTCAAACTGGTACTACAAAAGCTAGGTCTTGATCCTCGCTAATTAAGACAAAGCAACATCAATGAAGAAAAGCCATCACCGAAAAGTGGTGGCTTTTTTGTTTTTTATCAGAGCTTTCCCGTGTTTGTTAGCAAGCTAATGAGTAATGTGCTTTTAGTGCTAAACAATGAGTCGCTTAAAAAATGATAATAGGTAGATATGCATCCAAAGCCTTGGCGTGTGTTGGTGGTTTTATTGGTGGTGTGCGGTTTAGCTCAAATTTAAATTCTACGAGTATTGGGAAAGCACTTTTATCTAGCTCTGTTTCTTTCCCAAATACAGCTTACCTTCCGTCTAACGAGCCCACTCGCGCAGATTTAAGAGGCGATTACTTAAGTGTGAGTTCTATGCCGATACAAAAAGTAAATAGTTTAAAGAAATGGGTACGTACACTTCTACCTCTAGGTTTACTTCCTATCTTAGTTGCGTGCGGTGGCGAATCTGATTCAGGAAATTCAAGTGAAATATGGCCTGAAAACCAAGTTGACCAATATGTTTCTGTTCATGCGGAAGACTTTTATAGTGTCGTTCAAAGTACTGACTCGGAAGAAATCCGAGTTAATGTAGTCGATAAAGTTGCGCGTTCAGGAGGAGAGCGTATCTCCCTTGCTGAAGTTGAAGTTTTATCATCAGATCCAAGCTGTCAACTTGTTGATAGTGATAATGAAAGCTTCCAAATCATCTCTGATCACGCAATGGTTTGTGACTACCAATACACGGTTGGACTTGATGGATACTCAAGTGGTTACCAAATGATTGGTAAACGAAGTGGTGTGAGTCGTGTCGTGGTTGCAAACAATGCGCAACAAGCAGAATTGGTTCCATTTGGTGTTGCTGGTTATCAAGGTGAGACCTTGGAAATCAACATCGAAAATGAGCTCACAAAAGTTGGTGATAACACGTCTTTGTCTGGTTTCTCTTTGACTAATGATGTCATCTTAATGCCAACAGGTAGTTCATCAACTGTCTCTCTCGATAAAACAAATAACAAGATTTCATATACTCCTGCAGCAACGTTCAAAGGCAATGAGCGTATTTTATACACGCTAGAAAATAGTAACGGCAACGTATTGGTTGGTTCTGCTGTGGTGACGGTTTCTGAACGTAGTTCTGTTGGTATAGATATTCCTGACAAAATTGAAATCCTCGATACCGTAGAAGTTGGCAAAATGGCAACTATCGATATTTCACCATACGTTATTGATAAGCAGGACGGCAACTTCCAATTAATCCAAGTTGTTGCGTTTGATTCAGCAGTTGCTTTGTCGGATGCCTCAGATACAAAGAACAAAACCTTCACTTTCAAAGTTGAGCATGCAGGTCAGTATTATGTAAATGCCATTGTTACCGACCATCATGGTGGTTTTGATGTTGCATTGATGAAGGTTGTCGCGATTAACCCAAGTCAAACAGGATTGTGGGAGGATTACTTCTATAACAAACAAATTTACAGTGCGCCTTTGACAAAGAGCGAGGCAGATAGTGGCGGTATTCGTAATGAGGGTACTTACTTTGATTCTGCGCATTCAGCAAAACCGGCTGTTGCTGTGTTTAGGCAAGAGAATGCGACTCAGTATTGTGGAACGTTAGGGCGACTACCGACAAAGTCTGAACTTCAAGCTGTTTGGGCAAGTGACAAAGCGAATAGCAAAAGCTGGCCTCTTTCACGTGGTTACATAGCATTAGATGCCTCAACTTACAGTGTAGTTAGTCTATCTAGTGGACAAGAGCTTACCGATGACGGACAAAGCTACTATGTTACCTGTGTGAGTAACGGTGCTCTTTCTATAAGTGCGATTGATGGCACTGTAGTAGCGGATGATATTGACAAAGCTATTGTAGAAGCAACCTTCCTAATCAATGGGAAAGCGGCTTCAGGAATTACCATTGATGCTTCAGTATCTGGGCGTGCGAAGCTAGTTAAAGCCTCACAGGTTACAGACAACAATGGTAAAGTTAGATTTGAAGTAACCAGCACCAAAGCGGAATCAGTCAGTGTATCCGTAGATGTTGGTGGAACGTTTTCTGTTTCTCAACAAGTCACTTTCATTGCGGACGTAAGCACTTCTGTTTTGAGGCAGATATCGACTTCCGAGAACAATGCCTTGGCGGATGGTATTGAGCAAAACCAGATAACTGCTCTGGTTGTGGATCGTTACTTTAACTCAGTTCCTGATGTAACTGTTAACTTTGCTGCTACGAATAGCTCAACAGCCAAATTAAACAATACAACAGCTGTGACGGATGAAAATGGCAACGCGGTTGTAAATTTCACAAACACGGTTGCGGAATCGGTTGGCATCCAAGCAACTTACAAAACGATAGGGTTAACTTCATATGCTCGTTTTGTGAACGACTATAGTTACGGAGTGCTAACAGTCAAGGCGTTGACAACATCGGCGGTTGCAAATGATAGCGCCAAAATTGCTGTCGAAGCCGAGTTTAAACAACATGGACTGCCTGCTAAGGATGTGGATATTAAAGGTGTGACGACAGGTAGCGCTAAGTTTGTCAGTAATGTTGTCAAAACAGGGGATGATGGCAAGGCAAAATTTGAGCTAACTAGTACTAAAGCTGAAAATATTAATGTGACTTTATCTGTAGGTTCATTCTCACGTACTGTTACCGTTGCATTTGATGCAGACCCCGCAACAGCTACTATCACAACATTAGAAGTTGTTAAAAATAACGCAAAGGCTGATGGTGAAGAAACCAACCAAGTCAATGCTGTTTTAAAAGATGCCTACAGTAACATTCTTTCTAATCAAACGATCGAGTTTGCCGTGTCGGGCTCCGCTAAAATAACAAGCTCGACAAAAACAAATTCAAGTGGGGTAGCTTCTGTTTATGTATCAAACACTGAAGGTGGAACAGTTACGATCTCGGCAACCTTTGGTACTGCGACTCGTAGCGTTGACTTGCAGTTTAATGATAGTGAAATTACGTTGCCTCTTGGTGCTAAAGTAGAGATTATACGATGGGGCCACACTGGTACCCGTTGTGCCCCATATTCTACATTAATATTTAGGGCAACAGAACAAAAAGACAAGTTCGATTTTTCAACGGTAGATTTTACGCTAAAATATGAGTCGTGTAAAAATCACTCACAATCAACATCTTATTATAGTGACTCTGTATGGTTGAATCTTGAGGCAAATGCTGCTAAGTTTATAAATATCAGTTCCCCCCTTGTCATACCGGGTTCTAGTAATGATCGTGAGATATCGTGCTCTGCTACTGGAAAAGGAATTGCAACAGTTGTCAACACTCATGAACAAGCGTTTTTTGAAGTGACCTGTTATTAACAAATCATGCGTTAGATATGTAAAAGCCCACCATTTTTGAATGTTAGGTTTTTAGATAAAGACCCCTAGTTAGGCTGGGGGTCCTTAAAACTAGCAGCTACAAGTCAGTTATATAACCTCTTTTAATTGGTTCATCGCGGATAAGCGGGAACTTAAAGCAAAAACGGTAGTAAGTGATAGAGTTTTATCGCCAAACAAAACCTACACAAACTACCGTTTTCATGTCGAATCATACTTTCCTACCTTCATTCTGGGAAGGCTTTCATATAGTAAAGTCTCATCAGACTACTTCATTAATAAAGCTCACTCTCAAACCTAACTCTATCGCTAAGTGTCCGTGCAGGCTTAAAGCTCAAGTTGTACATGAGTATCAATGGCGTAACGTGAAGGAAGCCACACTGTTAGGATCTCCCGTTGAACTGTCCATTCAAACCCGACGCATCAAGTGCAGTCACTGCGGCATTAAAACAGAACAACTATCTTGGTTGGAGCCTTATGCTCGTATCACTAATCGTCTACGAAGCTATATAGAACAGTTGTTGCCTCTACTACCAATTAAACATATAGCCCAAGTGACAGGCGTTCATTGGCACACAATCAAAGAGATAGATAAGCGTCGGCTTCAACAAGTAGTACCGCAAGTTAAATGGGGTGAATTAAGGCAACTCGTCATGGACGAGTTTGCCATTTTTAAAGGGCACCGTTACGCGACAGTTATTGCAGATGCGAAAAGTCATCAGATTATCTGGATAGGGCTAGGTCGTAGCCGCAAGGATATTCGACCGTTCTTTGAACAACTAGGTAAGCATGGCAAAAATATCGAAGCAGTAGCAATGGATATGAATACGGCTTTTGACCTTGAAGTCCAAGCGCATTGCCCAAATGCCCGTATCGTTTATGACTTGTTCCACGTTGTTGCTAAGTTCGGTCGTGAAGTGATGGGTAGAGTTAGAGTCGACCAAGCCAATAAGCTAAAACAGGATAAAAAAGCAAGGCAATGGGTCAAGCGTTCGCGCTGGGTGCTATTGAAAAATAAGAATAATTTAAATACACAACAGGAAAGCTACCTCACTGAAATATTGAATATGAATCAGGACTTGATGACAACCTACTTACTGGGTGCGCAATTAAAGAAACTGTGGCGTTGCGGCTCTGAACTTCAGGCTAAAAACCTATGGCAGGTATGGTTGGAACAAGTGAATGAGAGTGGAATTAAACCGTTGAAAGAGTTCGCTCGAAAGCTCCGCCCATATCTTCATGAGATCACGGCTTCAGCAAGCTATCCGCTGAATACCTGTACGCTTGAGGGGATAAATAACAAGATAAAGTTAATCAAGCGAATGGAATATGGCTCTCGAGATACTGATTACTTCTTCTTAAAGATTAAGGCAGCTTTCCGAGGAAAGCCGCGATGAACCTTAAAATGTTTATCGCTGTTAGCACGGGTGGGTGAAAGTTAAACTTAATGCTAATTCAAAAAGAGAAGGAAATACTACTATGCATCTCGTGGAGTGAGGGTGGGGATTAATTTTTCAACCTTTCCATAATTAAATATTTAACAGGATAGTGAGAGTAATAATATGAAAAAGACAATGTTATCTGTAGCGGTTTTAACTGGACTATTTTCTTTTGGTTTATCTGCTGCTGAACCAGAAGCCGGTGATATCGATACAACAAGTGCTACGTTAACTTGGGAAGCAAAAGTGCCGACGGTAGTGAGTGGTGAGTGGGTCACGATTACTGGTCAAAATGGTGGAGCGCTTGCTGATGCGGGTCTAAAGGTCAATCCAGACGGCAGCTTTACTTCTGAAAATGTACTCGTTGAGGTTCGTTACTACGATTCTGAGACCAATGAAGTTGGCTTACCTGTTGTTGTTGGTACAGAAAGTGCAGCGGGTTCTGGCGTAGCACCGGATAGCATTACTTATCGTGTAGATGTGCCAGCGTTTACGTCGGAGAAGGGGGTAGATCTATCTGACGTAGATGTAAGTGTGTTTAAAGACGGTTCTCCTGTTGCAACCAATGCGTCATTGAAATCAACGGCTGCTGATGCTTGGAAGACTGAGTGGAAAATTGCTAATGCACCGGGCACTGGTATGAGCAACGTTACTGCTGGTGACGTAATCACCGCTACAACTGTGTTGCGTGCAGATGTTGAATTTGCAGCCTTCACGACGCCATAAAGTGGAACGCGCGGCCTAATACCTAGGCCGCGCACATTACGCCTATGAAGAAAGTTATCACAATATTGCTACTTTACCCTTCTATTGCTCTGTCTTCCAACTCTATAACCAAGGTGTTACCGCTGTCGGCAGAGATCCAAAATGAAAAATTTTTCTCATACAGAATTAAAGAATTCAAGTTCAAAGAACCTAGCTTAAAAGTTGATGTAAATAGAGCGACAGGTGAGCTGAAAACTATTGATACCAAGCTTATCGTGACGACGGATGTTCCAAGCAGTTTTTCTGCTGGTTATAAAATATCGACCAACGTTCTTCTGAGTGAATGTTTTGATCATAAAGGCAACCCAACTAAATCCAACTTCGCTGAGCACACGCTAGATGGTGAAGTATTGAGTGTAGGAAAAGAGATCAGGTTGGACGATTTCTTTACTGATAGAGACACACTATGGATAGAGAAGGGTTTTCGAATCGACTTTGATAACAACGTTCAAGTTAATGTTGAGGATGAGCGATGTAGTGGAAAAGTCACGCTCTCCATTGGATTAGATTTTTAATAAGTGACCCGTTTACTTAGTGCTATGAGAGTTCATGTACTGAGGTTTGGAGGTATTTGGTTTGTTGTTTTTCTACATGAATTCCAAAACAAAAAATAGAAAAGAATTAGAAGGAATAGGTGTTTGCTCGATTAAAACTGCAATGCTGGTTCTTAGTGTTACGTCTGCGTTTTCAGCGTATGCTAATTCAAAGTTTATTCCTCCAGGTTTTGAGCACTTTTATGAGTATCAATCAAACCAAATAGTATTTGTCCTACCAAATGAGACACGTACATCTATTTCAGTTGTCTCCAATTTCGATGGCATTAAGAGCCTTGAAGAACCAGAAAAATTAAAGCAAGCACTCAGAAGGTCGGGTGTTGCTAGCGCTCATATTGATGCAGTTTTACAAACGGTTGTAGAAGAGCAGAAAAGTGACGAGAATATCCTATACGTTTACGACCATTCACAGAAACAAGCCTTAATTGAAGTACCTGCAAGCTACCTTTCAGAAGGAATGACAGATCTAGGTTTTACTCAATTGAGTGAAGATCGTCGCGCTCTGATCTCAACCAATCGTCTTTTCACCACTCATTATCAAAGCTCAACAAGTGCTACACTCACTAATAACTCGACAATTGGTTTTGGTCGTTCTCACGTTGATCTAGAAGCATCACTCTATGTTGTCGACAATAGTTCCAGTCAGTTCGATGTTGATGAATTGGCGTACACCTATGATTTAGAAGGTAGCTCGATAAAAGCGTATGAGACTCATCGTGGAAACACAGCAGAAAACTCGACCTCTATTTTCAACTTTAATAGAGAAGAAGAAACGGTAGGGATCAGTTATTTCTCGAATGACAACCTACTGGTTAAAGATATTGGTAACACTAAAAAGCTGTTTTTCGATATGAAAGCTAGAGGTACGATTGAAGTGTTGAGAGGCGGCCAAATCATTTATACGAACTCGGTGTCAAAAGGGCAACACAGCGTAAGCTACCGTGACCTTCCGCGAGGAAACTACGAGGTATCAATCGTCTTGAAAGCGGTTGGCTATCCAGAAGAAGTTTCAAAGAAAATCATACACAATAATAACTCCGAAACATCTCAAAGAGGCTACGATTATTCTGCCTCGGTCATGAAATCAAGCAATACGTTCAACCGACGTGACTATGAGGAAACTTATCTCGATTTAGCGGCTACCTATTCGTTGTTAAGTGACCGATTGTTAATTGGTAGTAATACTCAATTTACCAATCAAGAGGCTTCTTTTGGCGTAGGCGCAAACTATACAGACTCAGATTTAGCAGTGGCTGGTTATATCAATAAGTTTCAGGGCGGCTACCTGCTCAATACAAACTTTCGGGTCGCTGATGTTAATTTTGATTATGAAATGTTAGATGCGAATAAAGCGCTTTCAGAATCATCCCAGTTGGGGAGCATCCGATACGGAAACAATGACTATACACAAGCCACAGTTTCTTATTCGTCTCGAATCTATGAGGGGACGCTTAGTTTTTATGCTAATAGATACCGAGAGACATATGAGGACTCTGGTTTAGAGGTAAGTAATTTAAATTTATCGACAAATTACAATAAGAACATTTTTAATAATGTATACGTCGATTTAGGTTATAGCTATCAAAAAGACTTTAATAACTCGAGATTAAACGAGCATATATTCTCACTTAACGTTAACTTAGATCTAAATGATAGTTTTTCATATATTTCTGGTATTGATTATTCAACACGAAGTAAAACACGGTTTAGTAATACTTTACAATATTCTGCGCCTCAAGTTGAAGCGGGTGGAGTGATGTTGTCCGGAGGCGCGGATTTGTCTCAGTATGTTGATGGCAATGACTCACAATCTGTCTACGGTGTAAGTGCAAATATCCACAATGATAAATTTAGTGCAAATTTATATGCGAATGGCACCACTGAAGATTATCAGAATTTTACCGCTAACATTGAATCAACAACCATCGTTACATCCGATGATGTATACGCATCTAGAGAGCGAGCACAATCCTATCTGGTCATAAAAAACGCGAAAGCGAGTACCCAAGATCAGAATGATTTGGGGCTAGTTAAGATCCGAAGAAACGGGCAAAACAATCTACGAGAAACGATTCAGGGTAAATATACCTTGATTGAGTTGGAAGAATACAATGAATATGGATTCAACTTGGATACTGAGCTAAGTGGCTATAAACACAAACAAATAGAAAATAGTGACATGTTTAGTTACCCAGGAACACTGAAAGAGATCACTACCGAGTTTGAAGAAGTGGTCTCCGTTTTGACTTACTTTGAAGATTTCAATAGTCGCCCAATTAATAATGTAGAGTGCAAAGGATGTTCGTCTATCGCGAAAGTTGGAGATGGCGTCTATAACATTTCAGTGCAAAGGGGTGAAAAGTTTCTGTTAACGGCAAATGAACAGATTTGTGCGTTACGTGAAGGGTACCTAGATAGTACTTATGGTAAGAGTAATTGTTTCCCACAAATAGAAGAAGACGAATTAGGTTTGCAAATTGTTGTAAATGGCTTAGGTGATAAAGGCGAGCACATCTATTACCTAGGTGCTTTTGATGACAATAGTATTATTGAAAAGTATAAAAATTTAATGTCGGATATGGAGGTAATACAAATAGCCTTTAATGGGAACCGTCATTATTTCGCTAAGTTATACGCGAAACCTACATTATCAATAGCAAAAAATAAACAAGTTATTCTTGAGTTACAAAACTACGCGTTATCAACATCTGATTCCAATAAATTTACTAAAAATAGGTAATAGTCATGAGAACATTATTATTATTAATTACTTCATTAACGAGTTTCTTTACCCATGCTGTAGCAGTAAGCAGTCTGTTTGAGGTGGCGAACGAAGAACATTATGCTGACTTTTCTATTACGAATAATGATGGTAAGGATATGTTCATTAACTTAGAAATTGCAAAAGTCGCTTATGCTAATGGAGAAAAAGTCGTCACTAAGGTAAACAAAGATAATTTATCAACTTGGACGTTTTCAGTTTCACCAAGCCAGATCATATTAAAAGATGGTGAAACCAGAACGGTTAGGATGCGAAATGATTGCGCGAAGCAAACATGTGATTTTGACGAAGATCAGGTTTATGCGGTTGATGTAAACCCTTACCCCTATGTCGGTGAAGGTCAAGATTCTGCAGTTTCCGTCGCTTTTGGATACAGAATTTATTTCATGGACCCTGCGTCTGAAGTGAAACTAAATTACGAAATTAAGCGTGTAAATAACAAAGAGTTTAGATTCTCCAACAAAAGTAACACCATGTTAAATGCTGTAATTAATACCTGTGAAAAGGGCTTCTCTAGTAACTGTATTTACCAATACAAGTTATTAGCGGGATCTGAAAAGGTGTTTAAGTTGCCTGAAAGTTATGTCGGGAAGAAAAATATTAATATCACGGTGATAAATGCAAATGAAAGTATCAATGAACAAGTATCTATGTAGCCTATCACTTTCTGTTTTAGCTGCTGGATTAAACTTAGAAACAGCATATGCATCCAATAACATTACGGCAAAAGTTGTTGGTAGTGAGGTTACTTGGATGAATGCAAATGTTGTTGGTGGAGAAGTGGTGCAACAGATTTGGCAACCAAGTAGCTCATTCAATCTATTGCCTGTTTATAGCTGGAGTCCAAGTTTTCAGAAGAGTCCAACTTCGACGATCACTTTTAGTTCGACCACTGGTGTACAGGTATCCACCTCTTTTCAGCACTCGGGGATTCAATTTAGCACTGCAAGCCCTTTTACCGTCGCAAAAAACTCGAATGCTGATACGTGCAGTTATGAGAGCTCGGCAGGAAGCCAATACATTCTTCGAGATAATAACACTTGTCGTGCAAGTTATGATCTGAACGCGACTAGAAAGTACAAGCCATTTGATTTTTATAGAAGCGCTTACAAGTTGGATAATCTCGTTGATGCATTTAAAGCTGCCAACGCTCCTACAGGTATTTATTATGCAACGGTGAGCTTACCTGTTACTTATTACATGAAGTACGGGACAGCGACAACTTACCAAACTTACAATGACACGACGGTATTTACCATTGACTATAAACCGTCGTTCATCTCAGCTGTTGACGTGACAGGTGATGGTATTTTTTCTCTTTCGTATGATACAGCTAATCACAGTGTTGAGGGGGCTGCAACTTATAAAGTTAGTATCTCTGGACATATAGAGCCAGGGATAAAAATGCAGTTTTTCTCTTCTGGGACTGCGGATAAGTTTGAGTTAGAACACTCTACGTCAAATGATGTTATTCCTTATAGCTTAGTTTGTTCGAAGTGTGAAAAGAGTAATATTGTCGAAGCTGGAGAGTTGAAGCAGGCAACATCGAAGATTCCTTTTGTTGGAAAAACGCTAGATTTTGATTTGGCCTTTTCTTTTAAAGAGCTTTATTTTGGTGATGTAAATGAAGGAGATTACAGGGATGCAGTTACCGTCCGGTTTGAGTTGGATTTATAGCCTTTGTGCACTTATCGCATTTTTTCACCAACCTGCACTTGGCAATGAAAAATCGGCGAGTATTGGTATCTCGACGGGTTATTACAATATCAAAGAAGATCAAAGCACAGACAAAAACAATAACTATTACAGTTACTTCTTAGATTATACGCTAGGAGATTATTTGCTTAAAGGACAAATGCATCATTCACCTAATAGCTACTTTCAACGATATTTTGGCTTGCAAGCCGGATATCTGTATGAGTTTGATGATGTGTATTCGATCTACCCAATAATCGGAATGGATTTTATTGATAGTGGGGTAGATAGCAAGTTAGGGCTTGGCTTTTCAGCTTCAGTATCAAACTACTTTGATTTTTTTATTGAGAGTAAATTCAATCGTTCCAATCCTTATGGTGATTATTTTGTTGAAGCCGGATTAAAGTTTAAACTTTCTGAATTTGACAGAGGTGTTTCGGAAACTGAATATGTTGAGGAATATTCTTCGCTAGAAGACGTTTTGCTACCAAACAATGACTTACCATTGAACAACGAAATACATGATGTTGCCCAATATAAAGAATGTGTTGACCCGTATGTCATCGTCTCTGGTGATACATTATCTAAAATTGCACGGAACTGTAAGGTATACCTTAGAGAGCTCATACACTGGAATCCAAAGTTTAAAAAGAACCCAGATTTGATCTTTCCAAATCAGGTGGTTGTCTTCAAGTAGTATATATTTGTTGGTTCTATTTTATCAGATTGTTATTGCTTGATGATAAAGCGCAAAAGATAAGCAACTAAATTTTAATTTTAAAGGATATAGTAGGGGCATTCCTGTAGTCGACGTTGTATTTTCTTACGTTGACTGTAGGAATGCTCCTTTTGTTATATTTTTCTCTGCCTTTTCTGGTATTCACTCTTTTGCTTATTGATAATCGTGGTTTCCGATATGTCATGAACTCTGAAGGGCACTTTAATGTTAAAGTTTCACGAATTCTTAAAAGAAGTGGTTTTTAAAAATATTCCTAGAAAGGAATTGATGATTAAACTTCACTTAAAATATGATGAATTTCAAGGACTGGATAATATTACGATGAGTCGTTGGACAAATGGTGTAACGAAACCATCATCTTGTCGTCAATTACTTATTGCTCATGCAGCTAATTGTTTAAATATTTTTTTAAATCAATGTTACGCGCCAAAAATTCCGGTTTCTTTGGAGTCGCAATATCGAAAATTTCTAAACCAATTTAATAGCTATTATCATGCTATTTTTCTCAATCAAGAACGTGATTCGAGGGTATGCCACTTCAAAGGTAGCAATTACGAAGCCCGTGAAATATATGGTGATTTCACTTCTAAAATTAACCTGATATCGGATAAAGAAAGTAGTTTTGATGACTATAATAAAAAATATAATGTTGACGTTTTTTATAAAGGCGATATAAAAAGTAAAATTCCTGAGTCATATATGTACTTCCATCAAGAAGTTAGCGCTTTGTTTGATGTTTTAGGTTTGTCCATTGACCGTTACACAAGTGATCCAAACAAAGATGCTTTATTTTTTGGGTTGTCTTTCTTCAAGAGTTCTGATGATTATGAACTTCTGTTTGGTCTGGTCCTAAATTATATTATTCGCCACCATTTTAACGTGAAAAATGCTTTTTTTACCGCAAGAGGCAGGGAAGATGTTTCCTTGTATGAGACGTTGGGAGCTGAGCAGATAGCATTGATTGATTGTTCGAAGGATTACGGCAACGTTTATCTTTATCATATCGATTTGCAGAAAGTTCTTAGTCATCCAATATTCCTTGGACTCATTATAGCGTACAACCCTATATATGAACGGTCTTACGAAAGAATTAGAAGTAACGGGATTGATGCTGCTCTCATCAGTAAAAACCAAGATATTTATTGACTTATATCAAGCAATGCACTGTTACTAAACAGTGCATTTTATTTAACCTACGTCCATCAACTTAGTTAATGAAATCTAAATAAGAGATAACTGTTGCTCTAAAAAAGTCTTTCCCGTATCTGAAAAATTATGTTTGTAATTCACTAAACCATTCCTCACGGTTTCAATTGTATAATCTAAGTCGGATCTTTTATGATTAACACATACTGAGAATCGAGCACGAGGTTCTTTAACTGCTGGTGGATATATGATGTTAACGTAAATACCAGCATCATTTAGGTATTTAGCCATAAAATATGACTCATCTAAAGAATTAAATATAACAGGAACAATAGCTGTAATACTATCTGTAGTTTTTATTCCTAATTTCTTAAAAGAGTCTTTTAAGTAGTTTGACTTTTGAAGGAGAGAAGTCACTAACTCTGGTTGCTCTTGAATAATATCAAGGGATGCCGATAGTGCGGCTGCAATACCTGCAGTTTGGTAAGTACTATAAATTGCAGCCGTAGAAGCTGCCTCGATATAGTCAATCACTTCTCTTGATCCTGCAGCAAAGCCACCATTTCCACCTAGGGCTTTTGCGCAAGAACCTGTAATTATATCTGGATGCACATTGAAATATTTATGCGTGCCCTTACCATTTTTTCCAATAACTCCGACACCATGAGAATCATCTACGATAAGTGTAGAGCTGTTTTGCTTACACAAAGAACTGATCTCATCAAGTTTACTGACAGTGCCATCCATACTGAATACACCGTCAGTGATTACAATAGTTGAACCTTCGGCAGTTTCTAATGCTTGTGTTAATCCTTGGATATCATTGCTTTGATATTTTTTATAGCTAATTCGCCCTTTCGAAGTAGCGTTTAAAGCTGAACAAGGTAAATTGATACTTAAGTGGTTTTTGTTGTCTCCAATTATGCTATCACCAGGCCGAGCTAATGCTGTTAAGACTGATTCGTTAGCTGTAGAACCAGAGGGGAATAGAAATGCAGATTCCATTTCTAAGTAATCCGCAAGTTTTTCTTCAGTCTCTACATGAAGCTGAGTTTTTCCGCCAATAACAGATGACGCACAAGAACTAACCCCCCACTCTTTCATTGCTAAGTGAGATTTTTCAATGACTTTTGGATGTGATGCAAGATTTAAATATCCATTCGATGCAAAGAATAAATATTCCCTCGGTTTCCTCTCATTTAGTGTGTCAATTGCTCGAACTATTCGATCCGGCTTCGTTAATAAGGTTCTTCTGTAGGTATGAATTTCTAAATGTCTTCGTACCGCCTCCCATTCAGCAGCATATTTTGCTTTCTGAAAGATACCGCCATTAGGGCCGTGTTTATTAAAAGGATCTAAAATGTTTATATACGATTTCTCTACAATATCTTTAACTTTTTTCTTGTCTTTAATTAAATTGTTCATTTTATTTTCTCATTTGACGGTTTTTATTGATTCTGTACTAAATAAAATTATTTTTATGAGAGTTTATTCATTAAAATCGGTTTATATTATTATTGATATGTCAATATCTAGTAGATACTCTCGAATAACCGTTAAGATAATGATTGATTTGTTTTTATAAATTTTTTAATTATTATTTTTTTTACGATTGTTAGCATTCTTTCGAATATTTTAATGCCCTTGCTAGTAGTAATTAAGGTTTATGTATAGCATGGTTAATATTGAGAAATTGTTAATCGCAATAAAGGAGTACGGTTGATGCCTAGTACAAATCGAAGAGTATTTTTAAAATCTTGTGTTGCTACCTCAGTTGCTGCTGGTATGAGTGCCACCTCTCCAAAGGCTCAGGCTTTCTTCTTTCATCCAGAAAAAGAAAAGCCGATTGATAAGTTTAAAGGCTTACCTGTTTTAGAAAGCTATTTACCAGAGCTTTTTGAACGCCCTCCTCAAATCAATGGGCATTTACCTGTTGTTATTATTGGAAGCGGCTTTGGTGGTGCAATTAGTGCGTATCGACTTGGTCTTGCTGGTATTAAAACGGCAGTAATTGAAAGAGGAAACCGCTGGCCTAATGACCCTAAGCGAGCGGTATTTGCACATGATATGTTGGCTGACAAGCGGATGTTTTGGCAAAGAACAAAGACCACCTTTCCCGCACTCACGTTTGACCTACCATTCCTCCAAACTATTACTCCACGTAATATCGAAAAATTCGGTGGTGTTCTTGATATTGTCGACAAGCCGGGAGAAAACAATCAAGACGGGTCTGACCTATTGTTAGGAACTGCAGTAGGTGGCGGCTCAGTGATTTATACCGGCGTAATGGTTATACCAAAGGAAGAACATTTCAAAAAACTTTACCCTAACGAACTTTCTTACAAAGAAATGGTGGACGTTTATTATCCAAGAGTGAAATCCATCTTAAATTACAGCAACATGCCTAAAGATGTTTTTGCTAGTGCTCCGTTTAAGCATTGTCGAGATTGGAATAAAGAAGTTTCAAAAGCCGGCTATTCTCCTTATCTTATTGAAGGTAACTGGAATTGGGACGTTATTAGGCAAGAGCTCAAAGGGAAAAGCCTACCATCAGCAACTATTGGCTTAACGAACTTCGGTAATAGTAACGGTTGTAAGAACGATCTTGGGCAAAACTATATTCCGTTGGCGGAGGCTACAGGGAATGTCACCTTCCACCACAAACATGAACTGGTCAACATTCGAATGAATGGTGATATTTATGAACTAGACATTCAAGAGCTTGATGCTCACGGCAATGTTGTTCAACAAAAAACGATTACGTGCGACAAGCTTATTCTATCGGCGGGTTCTTACCACACAACACGTATGCTTGTTAGAGCAAAAGAGAGAGGAGACTTGCCGGAGTTAAATGAATATGTCGGCAAGAACTGGGGCGATAATGGCAACCGAATGGCATTTAGACAGTCGTTATTTGGATTACCTGCTGGTATTGCTCAAGCTTCTCCTTCTCCTACGGCGATTTATGTTGATGAAGCCGGAAGAAGCCCGGTCGCAGCAGAAAACTGGGCAAATGCTGGTATTGCTGACGTAGGGATTTCTATGATGCTATCCGTGACTGCGGACTTTAAGAATCGAGGTCATTTTTATTATGATGCCTCTATCGATGATGCAGTTCTTCATTACCCGAAAGAGAACGAGAAAGATGCAACGGATGCGTTAAGAGCAGTAAACAACAAAGTTGCAAGAGCCAACTGGCAACGAATAGGAGCTCAGGGTTTCTCCGACGTTATTTTTACTGGTGCGCACCCAGTTGGAGGAATGGAAATGGGGAAAGCGACAGACCTATTTGGGCGTGTAGATGGATACAATGGTCTTTATGTTATTGATGGAGCCCTTATTCCTGGAAACAATGGATGTGCAAACCCTGCGTTGACCATTGCGGCACTAGCAGAAAGGAATATTGAAAACATTATCTCAAAAGATTTTTCATAACCAACCATGTATCGATTGGAGCCATCACTGAAAAGTGGTGGTTTTCTCTATACAACAAATAAAACGCACTCCCAATCGAGAGTGCGTTTTTTGTTGTTTTGAACTTAGATGAGCGAAAACGGGTTATGCCTGTTTAACTCAGCTAATGCGTGATGCAAGGAAGGAACAATCGCATGGCCAAAGGCACGAACTTCCTCGCAAGGTTCTACAAGGTCTGGGATTTGGAAAGTAACCATGTTTGCCGCTACTGCGGAACGTACGCCATTGT
Organism: Vibrio sp. M260121; assembly: GCF_036533715.1. Classification (NCBI taxonomy): domain Bacteria; kingdom Pseudomonadati; phylum Pseudomonadota; class Gammaproteobacteria; order Vibrionales; family Vibrionaceae; genus Vibrio; species Vibrio sp. M260121. The sequence continues at coordinate 64,174 of NZ_JATABF010000007.1, forward strand.
TGGAATCTTCAAACGCGATACATTTGGTTGGATCTACGTTTAAACGACTTGCTGCAAGCAGGTAGATCTCTGGATCTGGTTTGCCGTGTGACACTTCACAGCCTGTCGTTAAGTTGTCGAAATACTTGCTTAGGCCCGCCAGTTCCAACTTCTTCAGTGCTACTTCTTTCGCTGTTGATGTTGCCACTGCGGTAGGAATGCCTTTTTCCCTCAACCACTCTAGCAATTCAACTACGCCATCTTTCACTGGTATCGCTTGATGTTTTACCACTGCATCGTATCGGTCACGCCACTCTTTGTGCAATCGGTCAAGATCATCCCCATAAGCTTTGCGGAAAATGACCTCAATGCCCGCCGCGTTGCGGCCAATGATTGAAAGGTAAACGTCTTTGTAGAATGGGAGGCTTTGTGCTTCACACGCTTCTTGGAAAATGCGCATGCACACTCGCTCCGTATCGAGGAGCAAACCATCCATGTCAAAAATAGCAGCTTGAAAATTCATTACGTTATGACTTGTCGATTGAGATGGCGCATTTTGACACAAGCAACATCGATTTTCCTGCGGAATTCCACCATCTCACACGCTTTTTACCCAATCCCTATTTTATCCCTAGGCGTTTCGCTAATCGGTGCAAATTGCCGTTATCTATTTCAAGCTGACGTGCCGTTGCTGCCCAGTTGCCTTGATTCTCTTCCAGAGCTCGAACAATCATCGCTTTTTGGAAGGCGTCAGTGGCAGGCTTTAGTCCGCCTTCTGGTTGCTCAAGCCGAGCGTTTTGTTCCGTCTCCTCCACGTTCTTGATGTTCTGATTCGGCGTTCTAATATCAAAATCTTGCTCAACTAACTCAATGTCCATGGCGTGAGTACGCGCTTTTGCCAAAACACCGGCACGTTTAATGACATGTTCAAGTTCCCGCACATTGCCTGGCCATGAATAGTCTTTAAGTGCCTGCACCAAAGTAGGAGACAAACGAATGCTGTTTAATCCCAATTTGCTTCTTAAGCGTTCGACAAAAAAGCCTGCTAATAACACCACATCGTCTTCACGTTCACGAAGTGGTGGAACATGAAGCGGGAAGACACTTAAACGATGATACAAGTCGGCTCTGAAGCGACCAGCAGTAACTTCTTCATGCAATATGCGGTTGGTGGCGGCGACAATGCGTGTATTGACTCGAATATGGCGATCATCACCCACACGTTGAATGTCGCCGTATTGTAGAGCTCGAAGTAACTTAGCTTGCAGTTCTAATGACAGTTCACCGACTTCATCCAAAAACAGTGTGCCGCCATCGGCTTGTTCGAATTTACCCTTACGATTACTGATTGCGCCCGTAAATGCGCCTTTGATGTGCCCAAACAGTTCGCTCTCTGCTACGGACTCCGGCAGTGCTGCACAGTTTAGGTAAACCAAGGTATTGTTAGAGCGGCTAGAGCGATGGTGAATAGCGCTGGCAACCAACTCTTTACCTACGCCCGTTTCTCCCATGACCAACACAGACAATTCCGTATCGGCGACTGCATCAATCTGCTCTTGAAGATTCTTCATGCCCTGAGAGTTGCCAATGATTTCATTACTTAAGGTGCGCTTCTCGGCGTAAGAATCACGTGGCAGGCTCGCTTGTGTCTCTAGTTGTTCTAGTAAGAGTGCAGTGTGTAGGCCACCTGCTGCCAACGCGCTGACAAAACGTAACTCTTGGTTGCGTAGCCCATCAAATTGGTTAGGGTCGAAGGCGTCAATCGTAATGGCACCAATCAGTTGATCGTCGATCAGCAAAGGTAAACCAATGCAGGAATGGACATGCAGTTTGTCATCGTGGTTTGGAATTAAGCCGTCGTATGGATCAGGTAAGTCGCTGTCAGAGGGAAAGCGCACGATGTCGCCTGCTCGGGCAATGGCTTCTAACCTTGGGTGCTGCTCAATGGAGAAACGGCGTCCCAGCACTTCTTCTGCCAAACCATTGATCGCTAATGGCTTAAAGTGCTGATCTTCATACAAAAGAAGGGCCGAAGAGTCACACTTTAATACCTCTCGAATCGTGGTCAACAACGTATCAAAACGAGCTTGCTGAGTGAGTGCCGAGTTAAGGTCTTGCGTGATGTGTAGCCACTGCGCGATTAAAGAAGTCATAACCAATACCAATTGTGTCAATATGACTATTGTAGTGTCTTAATGACAATTTTCAACTGTGTCTTAATGACAGTTACAATTGTTGATTTTGTTTTAACTTGTTGAAAATAAAGGAAGTAAAAAGTTGGCATGCCCGATGCAATATAAAAGTCAGTTCTTCTTATTTATTTCGTCATTCAAGGTAGTAATTATGACAATTCACGTAAAAAACAACATTCATTGGGTAGGTCAGCGCGATTGGGAAGTTCAGGACTTCCATGGTACAGAATACAAAATGACAAAAGGTACCAGCTACAACAGTTATCTAATTCGTGAAGAGAAAACCGTATTGATTGATACGGTCGATCATCGATTCAGTCAACAATTCATCCAAAATTTAGAAATGGAAATCGATCTTAAGTCTATCGACTTTATCGTGGTAAACCATGCAGAAGAAGATCACTCAGGTGCATTGTCGGCATTGATGGAGAAAATTCCGAACACACCAATTTACTGTACAGAAGCGGCGATTGATTCGATTGTGGGTCATCACCACCATCCTGAGTGGAACTTCAAAACCGTAAAAACGGGCGACAGTATCGATATTGGTAACGGTAAGCAATTAGTCTTCGTGGAAGCTCCAATGCTGCATTGGCCGGACAGTATGATGACTTACCTAACTGGCGATGCAGTGTTATTCAGTAACGACGCATTTGGGCAGCACTACTGCGATGAACGTCTGTTCAATGATGAAGTGGATCAAAATGAGTTGATGGAACAGTGTTTGCGTTACTACTCAAACATCCTAACGCCATTCAGCAGCTTGGTAACCGCCAAAATCAAAGAAGTGCTGAGCTTCAACTTGCCTGTCGACATGATCGCAACGTCACACGGCATTGTATGGCGCGATAATCCCGTTCAAATAATCGAGCAATACTTGGCGTGGGCAGACAATTATCAAGAAGATCGCATTACGATTTTCTACGATTCTATGTCAAACAACACTCGAATGATGGCCGATGCAATCGCGCAAGGCATTCACGATGTCGACCCTGGCGTGGCGGTCAAAGTCTTTAATGTCTCTAAGCATGACAAGAATGAAATTCTCGCCAACGTATTCCGCTCAAAAGGCATCTTGGTTGGTTCTTCTACCATGAATAACGTCATGATGCCGAAGATCGCAGGCATGCTAGAAGAAATTACCGGTCTGCGCTTTAAAGCGAAAAAGGCCGCTGCATTCGGCAGCTACGGGTGGAATGGTGGTGCGGTGGATCGTATCCATGCTCGATTAACTGACGCAGGCTTTGAAACCGCAGTGAGTTTGAAAACCAAATGGCGACCAGATGGTAAAGCGATGCGTGAATGTCGCGAACATGGTCAGAACATCGCGAAATTGTGGGCAAAGCATGATCTCACAAGTCCTGTTATTTCTCCGGCGATTGCTGCGTCTGCACGACAAGTTCAATCACAACCCGCTGCGCCAGCGACAACACAGGCGGTAGTAGATGCTGCTCCTAGCAACCCTAGTACTGAGGCGCATCCCGCAGATTGTCAATGCATGGTTTGTACGGTTTGTAATTGGGTATACGACCCAGCTAAAGGCGAGCCTAATCAAGGTGTTGAACCGGGTACGGCATGGTCTGAAGTGCCAGATTACTTCTTGTGCCCAGAATGCCACTTGGGTAAAGACGTCTTTGTCGAATACAACGGGTAAGGGGGCGAATATGCAAGCACCTATTGTGATTATTGGTAGCGGCTTTGCGGCTTACCAATTGGTGAAAACAGTGCGTCGAATGGACGCACATATTCCGCTGCAAGTGTTTACTGCTGATGATGGCGCGGAATACAACAAGCCCGATTTGAGTCATGTATTCAGCAACAAGCAAACCGCCCAAGACTTGGTAGTTAAAAGTGGTGAGGCGTTCGCACAGGAACACAACATCGAACTGTTCGCCTATACCATGATTGAGCATGTCGACGTACAAGCTCAGCAAGTGGTCGCTAACGGCCAAACCTATCCTTATTCCAAACTGGTGTTTGCGACAGGCGCGAAAGCCTTTGTGCCGCCAATATCTGGCGATGCAGCACCTGAGGTGATAACGCTAAACTCGCTACAAGAATATCAATTAGCGGAAGAGCAAATTAGTCGTGCGAAACGAATTCTAGTAATGGGTGGTGGTTTGATCGGCGTTGAGATCGCCATGGATCTCGCAACCAGTGGTAAAGCAGTTACGGTGGTTGAGTCAAATCCCCGTTTGCTCGCTAACTTGATTCCTGAATTCGTTGCATTGCCGCTTGAAAACCAACTTAAGCAGCAAGGCATTCAACTTGCCTTGGAGACTGGAGTTGTCGCGATAAATCACTCAGATGATTCGCTGGTGGCAAGCTTGAGCAAAGGTAAAGCAGTCGAAGCCGACGTGGTGATTTCAGCAGCGGGTTTACGTGCTAACACTTGGTTAGCGAAGGCTTGTGGGTTGAGCGTGAATAAAGGCATCGAGGTGGATGCTCAATTACAGACATCAGCAGCCAATGTATTTGCATTAGGTGATTGCGCCGAGATTCAAGGTCGAATGATGCCTTATCTGCAACCGATCGTATTGAGTGCCAATGTGTTAGGTAAGCAACTATTGGGACAAGAAGCAGAGTTGAAGCTACCGCCTATGATGGTGAAGGTGAAAACGCCGAGCTACCCAATCCAATTGGCTGGCGACTTTAGTTCAGTTGCTACTTGGAATGTGCAGATTTCTCAAACAGGTATCAAAGCCAAAGCAGAAAGTGAAAATAGCCAGTTAATGGGCTTCGTTGTGACAGGAGATCAAGTCATACAAGCATTCCCGTTACTCAGGGAGTTGTCTCAAGCAGCTCAAGCATAATGAATTAAAACCAACAGAATTTAACTAGAGAGGGTATCACTATGTCACATCTACGAATTCCGAAAGATTGGACGATCCAGCGCTCAACGCCTTTCTTCACTAAAGATAATGTACCGCCAGCGTTGCTTACTCATCACAATACCGCTGAGAGTGTATTTGGTCAGCTGTGCGTCATGGAAGGACAAGTGACTTACTACGGCTTTGTTGATGAAAATGCTACAGAGCCAGAAGTGGTGATTGTGATCAACGCAGGTCAGTTTGCTACCAGTCCTCCGCAATATTGGCACCGAATTGAGATAAGCGATGATGCTCAGTTCAATATTAATTTCTGGTCGAATAAAGACAAGAGTGGGCAAGTGATGTTCCACGCGAAGAAATAGCACTAGTCACGATGAGTGATCAGATAAAGCGCTAATTTGTCGGGAAGAAGCGTTAATTATCAAGTCATTAAATATAAGTAAAAGAGCAGGGATTCGTCGCTGCTCTTTTTATCTGGGAGTTTATAAACATTGTAATAGACAACGAGGAAGCGCCGTTTTATCCATCCAATGATTTGGAATCGACATTGGCGTGTCGTAATAACTTGCCCCAAGAATGGCACCGAGTGGAATAGCTCGACCACTTGAATCGCCGCCACAGTATATGTTCTCACGCATGGTGGTTTCGTAACTTTCTGAGTTCATCAACAAATGACAAATCACCACAAATGAAGCGTCTAAACCGCAATGCATCCCAATCGACTCCGCAACGCTGGTGGCGTTTCTGCCGCTCATCGCTTCTGCACGTTGAATGTCGTTGGCAATCGTCGGAGAAACCGTCTGAGCTGCCATCACACACGCTTTGGGCGCAGCGCCTTGCAACGCCATCTGAATCATCACTGCGACAGCTTGGGCATACATAACTGCGGTGTCGTTGTTATTGGTAACCCGCACCGCGGAATCAACCAGTTTAGCGAGTTTGTCATCATCAGAATGAAAAGCCACCAACGGCGGAAGCTTGGATAATGCTGGGTTCTGTGTGTCGTCAGCCCCGCACAAAGTTACGCGTAATTCTTTGTCTTCTAATGCATGAATGTTGAGTAGTGTTTGCTTGGTGGGTTTGTCTGTGTAGCCCTGCCATTTACCACCAAAATCAAACCATTCTCTAAAGGAGCGAATGTAACGCGCCTCGTCGTAGTGTCCGGTTTGAACCAGGGCGTCTAACATGGCAATAAGCTGTGCGCCATAGTGGGTGAGGTCACCAACTTGCTTGCTACCGTGGGCAAAATAACCTTTGTCATGGTATTCAGTTCGGTTAGGTTGATGAAATTCCGGATGCGGAGAACCAAACTGCCTGATGAGCTCTTGATCGTAAAGCCAATGAAATCCGAGAGATGCTGCATCACCGACGAGTGCGCCGATAATGGCATGAAGAGAGCGAGCGTTTCTATGAGTCATCTTGCCACCTTTATCAACAGGGCTACTCAATAAGTCTTACACAGTTTCTTGGTTTTGTAGGGAAATTTTTCTGTTTTGGATCAAGACTATAGTGCTCAATTAACCATTGCTTTACTAGGGTTAAAAAGACTAGGGTTAAAAGCAAAACGCCCCGCGAGTCGCGGGGCGTTGGTTTTAGTGGCGTGCTATTAATAATTACGATTAGCTGTAAGCGCGTGCGACACGACCTTCACAATCCAAAGTGACCTGTTTTGCGTAAGCCGGAATGAAAACTGATTGTCCTTTTTCAACCACGCACGTTTCGCCGTTTGCGTGAGTTAGCACAAGCTTGGTATCCAGAGGCATGAGGATCTCAGCGGTTTGCACTTCTAGAGTACGCTGGTGAGCTTGCTTAACGATAGCGAATTTGAAATCGTCTACAGGAATTGGGTATTCCAACATATCGTCGATTTCAGTCGGTGCAAGCAATAGGCTGTCGAATGGCTTCTCATTGAAGCGTGTACACGCAACGAGCTCTCTCACGTCCATGTATTTTGGTGTCAGACCTGCGCGCAGTACGTTGTCTGAGTTTGCCATGATCTCAAGACCTGTACCTTTTAAGTAAGCGTGTGGCGTTTCTGCATCCAAGAACATAGCATCACCCGGTTGTAGGGTAATCACATTAAGCATCAGTGGTGCAAACAAACCAATATCGCCAGGGTATTGCTTCTCTAGCTCAAGAATAAGGTTGAACAGAGGTAAGTCGGTGATGCGAGCTTGAGCCAATAGCACCGTCAACGCCATCTCTTTCTGTTCGCCCTCTAGTGACAGTAGACCCGAGAAGAAGGTCGCCAAGCCCGTTGGCGTTTGGTTTGCGATAAGGTCATCCACCAAGCCTTGCAGCTCAGGAATCGCTAGTTCAGAGAAGAAGCTGATGATTTCACTTGTTGGGCGGAAGCCATTCATCGCTTGGTATTCGGTTAGCGCGTAAACCAACTCAGGTTTGTGGTTTGGATCTTTGTAGTTACGGTTTGCAGCAGTTAGGGGAATACCTTGTTTTTCTTCCAGTGCAAAGCCTAGCTCTGCTTGTTGTTTGTTTGGGTGAACCTGAATCGACAGTGCTTTCTCAGCGGCAAGCACTTTAAACAGGTATGGAAGTTCACCAAAACGATTTGCGACTTGTTCACTCAGAAAGGCATTCATGTCTTGAGTAATCAGTGAAGAGAGTTTGGTCTCCTCACCGTTTACCATCACCAATGAGCAACCGTTTGGATGCGCGCCCATCCATACTTCTGCTTGTGGTTCGCCCGTTGGGTTTTCAATGCCAAACAGTTGGTTAACAGAAGTAGTACTGCCCCAAGCGTAGTTTTGAATCACGTTGTTCATCAGGAAAAACATCGGATGCTTAGCTTGAGTTTGAATCGTTTGTGTATCGGACATCGTTAAATCAGACATAGAGTGTCACCATGAGAGAAAAACATGGCTTGGGCGACATTACCCAAGCCACAGGAGCCATTTGGGGGTAGGGGTGATTAAGCGGCTGCTTGCATCATTTTCGCTTTGCGAACTTTCTTCAGAGTTACACACGTTACTGCGGTAACTACTGCGCCAGCTGCCATACAAATCAGAGCAAGTACTGGGTGGTTCATCGCGCCAAGTAGAGCGACAACTGGACCGCCGTGAGCAACACTGTTGGTAATGCCGAATGAGAACGCCATTACTGCCGCTACCATTGAGCCAAGTACGTTTGCAGGAATCACTGACATTGGATCTTGCGCTGCGAACGGAATTGCGCCTTCAGAGATACCAACCAAACCCATTGCGCCTGCTGCTTTACCCGCTTCGGTTTCTGATTCTTCGAACAGGTCGAACTTACGACCCAGTGCCGTTGCCAGTGCCATGCCTAGAGGTGCAACAGGGATTGCACACGCCATCGCACCCATGAACTGAGTTTGACCACTCGCAATCATGCCCACAGAGAATAGGAACGCGACCTTGTTGAATGGGCCACCCATATCGAAGCCAGCCATACCACCAAGTACGATACCCAGTAGAACGACGTTACCTGTGCTCATGCTCGTTAGTAGCGCAGTCAGACCGTCCATTAGGCTTGCGATTGGCGCGCCGATAACGAAGATGAAAAGACCAGCGATGAATAGCGAACCTGTTATTGGCGCAATCATGATTGGCACCAAAGGTTGAATGAATTTGTGGTAGTTAATCGATGTAATCCACTTCACGAAGTAACCCACAAGCAGACCAGCGATGATGGCACCGATAAAGCCTGTACCTGCGTCTGCGCCGTAGAAAGAACCGTTGTTTGCAATCCAACCACCGATCAAGCCAGGAGCTAGAGCAGGGCGGTCAGCAATCGCGTAAGCAATGTAACCCGCTAGGATTGGGATCATCAGTGTAAAGGCAACTACACCAACATTGAGGATTTGGTTCCACATGCTGCCTTCAGGAATTGCCATGCCCGCTTCACTTGGCTGGCCACCGACTGCAAGAGCAAGTGCAATCAAAAGACCACCCGTTACGACGAATGGGATCATGTGTGATACGCCGTTCATCAAGTAGCGGTATAGGTCAGAGCGAGCCTGAGAGGCTTTGTTCGCAACAGAGGTTTGTGCATTGCTGCTCGCTTCTGCTTGGAGTTGTGGTGCGTTTAATGCCTCGTTAATCAGACCTTGAGCATCGCGAATAGGGGCTTTTACATTGGTTTGAACTACGCGCTTACCCGCGAAGCGGTTCATGTCGACTTGTTTGTCACATGCCACGATGATTGCGTCTGCACGCTCGATTTCTTCTGCGGTTGGGCTGTTTTTCACACCGATTGAACCGTTCGTTTCAACCTTGATTTCGTAACCCATCGCCGCTGCACCTTTCTCTAGTGCTTCTGCTGCAAGGTAAGTGTGTGCAACGCCAGCAGGACAACCAGTAACACCAATGATGAAACCTTGGTTTGCTGGAGCGTCCGCCACTGGTTGCGGCTCTTCTTTAGCAAGCAGGAGTGCCAGTGCGTCTTGGCTGTTTGCTGCACCTAAGAACGCATCAATGAAACCATCTTCAATCAGTTTTGAAGACAGCTCTGCAAGTACTTCGATGTGGTGGTTATCGCCACCGTCTGGAGAAGCGATCATGAAGAACAGTTTTGAAGGCAAACCGTCTTCAGCGCCGTATTCGATACCTGATTTGCTTACGCCGATCACAACCGCTGGTTCAATGACCGCGGCACTTTTGGCGTGTGGGATAGCTACGCCATCTTCAAATCCGGTATTACCTAATTCTTCACGTGCTTTTATATCTGTTAGAAATTGCTCTTGGTCTGAAATACGACCTTGGGCGTGTAGAACTGCAACCAGTTCTTTAAATACGTCTTCTTTTGAAGTCGCTTGAAGATCAAGATTAATCAAGTCTTCATTTATTAGTTTGGTGATCATTGTCGAACCCCTATAAATATAATTTTTATTTCAGGGGTATTTTGAAATTAACCAAGCGGAGACAGTAGTGAAGAAAAAATGCATTTACTGGAGGATTGTAACTGCCCGACTAGAGTGTGACGTAGATCGTCTACTGGATAAACTTACTGCATATCTGTGACATCATGTGGAAGTCGATGAATCATAGGTGAAATGTGTTGCTGCTCCCATATATAATGGATTGAAGACTTTGTTGATGATTTGCTAGACTGGATAATTGATGCGTTAACTAGATTTTTGTAACCTTAAAATGGAAGTGTGATTTTGCTCAATAGCACAAAAATCCAGTAGGGTGTATATCTATAGGTATAGCATCATGGATGCGTGTTTAAGAGTACGTAAAATGATTTTTCATGATTTGATTTCATCAGTATTAAACGAGCGAGAACCATTCCACAATATATGGTTTGCTGGTGATTTTCATACACCACCTGAATTTAGCTATCAGGTTAATTTTCCTCGGTTAGAATTAGTCTTGTCTGGTGAATATATTAATGAAATGGAAAGTCATGATCGCAAAGTGACGCATATCGTGGCGAAAACTGGTGATGCGATATTTATTCCGCCTAACTGTTGGAATAAACCTGACTGGGATACAGACTGCTCGGTATTAAGTATTCTCTTTGGTCGCCGTCAATTGGGTTTGAGTCTCGTGTCCAAACGTAAAGGGGAAGCGAGCTTTTACGATATTCAAAAACACAGTATTCAAACTCGTTCTGGATTCGCCATTGATAATATCTTGGAAGCGCTGAGTTCATTGGCTCGTGAGTGTAATAAGAAGCCAATGGATGAGTTGTTGCTGCAAGCCTTGTTGCAATACGCTAAGTCGATGTTAGATGCACCTATAGAGACGCAGGCGCACAGTCGAGTGCAAGATCTGTATCAGGGCATTTGTATCTACATCCAAGAGAATTTCCACCGCCCAATCACACGTGACAGTATTGCGTCGAGGTTCAGCATCTCTTCTAACCATTTGTCGCGTTTGTTTCGTCAGCAAGGTCACATGACGTTAGCCGATTACATTACGTGGGTACGGGTAGACCGCGCGAAGTTCATGCTCAAGAAATACAACTTTAAGTTGAATGAGGTATCGGTGCGCTGTGGATTCAAAGATGTGAACTACTTCTGCCGAGTCTTTAAGAACCGCACGGGCAGAACGCCAACGGAATATCGCGGTTCAATCTAGAACAGACCCTAAGCAAGCAGCCTCGACATGGCGTACATCAGAAGCGCCTGTAAGTCGACGCTGCTTTTTGTTAGCAGTAAACGCTCAGCCATTTGGTCGGTCAGCAGGTTACGGGTTAAGTTGGTTGCCGCAATGATGTGTTCGCGAGTCGGTTTCGCTGGCATTACTAATGCGATAGCAAGATGTACTTCACCCATTTTTGATGCCCAATCCATCGGAATCTCGTTAGCGATAACCGCAACAGAGATGTGGTCCACACCTTCGAACATGACATGTGGTAGAGCAATGCCCGGTGTTACTGCGGTTGAGGATCGTTCTTCGCGTTTGATAAAGGCGAGAATGAGTTCGTCTGGGTGAATCGGATGAATAAGTTGCGCTAGCCCTTTCAAGCACTCAAATTTGGTGAGTTCAGTGTGCGCTTTGGCGTAATGCCATTTAATTTCACAAGGCGGGCAGATTTGCGGAAGACGCTCAGCAAGTTGGCTTGAGAACTCGTAGTTGATGTGAGAACCCACAACGGTAAAGTTCTCAGCAATGATGTCTTTGATAACGAAACAGGCAAGCTCGGCATCAATACCGATGGCAGTGATTTGGCACAGGTCGCCTTGCTGCAAGCCGACCTGTAAAACCGCGACTGACTTGGTGAGTTCAGCGATGCGGTTTTGGGTTATGTTGATGATGTGTATCGTGCTTTTGAACTTTTTGGCGACGCGATTGAGGGGCTGCGCTACGTGAGCACTGGCATTAATATCGTCGACAAAAAAGGTGATTTGGTATTCGTTCATCAGCACAGCGTATCATCGACAGTGCACGAGGAACACTTTATCAATATTGAGTAACACATCTTCAATTGGGATTTGGACTTTGTTGGTGCCTTCAAAGCGGGCTGGCTGTTCAATCTCAATATCGGACACAATTAGGACACGATCCGCCTGTGCAATGTCGTGGGGAGTGAGCTGATTCTCAATACCCATCGCACCTTGCGTCTCGACCTTAATTTGTACGTTATGCTTAGGCGCAGCTTTCATAAGAGCATCTGCTGCCATATAGGTATGAGCGATGCCTGTAGGGCACGCTGTCACCGCTACGATTTTCATGTTCTATCCACTTTATATTTTTGTGGATATTAGCATAGTGGTCGTCGAAAAGATGGATTTAAAGCAGATAATCACAAGAGCTCTATCACAGTTTAAATCTCATGTTACATTAATCCAGTTAATGCACTTTTTGTCCTGTATTGAAAAGGACGAGTGTTGGTTACTCTGTACGCAGTCATAGATGGACAAACTTAACTCATGACTCACGAGCGTGAACATTGCAAGGTACAAACAATGGACATATTAAACCTTATTGAGCCGGAAACCATTTGCTTGGATTTGCAGGCTCAAACCAAAGATGAAGCGCTCAAAGAGCTCGTCGAATTGTTGGACGCGGCGGGCAAGCTCACGAGCAAAAGTCAGTTCTTGGCGGACATTTGGAAACGAGAAGAGATTGGCAATACCGGCTTTGACGAGGGTATTGCCATTCCTCACGCCAAAAGTAATGCGGTCGCTAAACCCGCAGTCGCAGTGGGCATCAGCCGAAAAGGTATTGATTACGGCGCTGATGATGGCGAACTGTCTGACGTATTTTTCATGCTGGCTTCTCCGGATGGGGATGATCACCACCACATTGAAGTCTTGGCACAAATCTCCACAAAAATCATTGAAGATGGTTTCGTTAATAAGTTAAAAGCGGCGAAATCAGTGGATGAAGCGCACGAACTACTCACTGACATTCAGTCGAACGCAAACGACTCAGGTTTAGATCCTCTGGAATTCGCATCTGAACCCCTTAGCCCTTGGGCACAAAAGCTCGGCAGAATGAAAGAACACTTGCTGTTCGGCACTTCACATATGATCCCGTTTATTGTCGCGGGCGGTGTATTGCTATCTCTCTCTGTGATGATCTCAGGTCATGGTGGGGTTCCGAAAGAAGGCATTCTGGCTGATATCGCCAAAATGGGCATTGCAGGTCTGACACTATTTACCGCGGTATTAGGTGGTTACATTGCCTATTCGATCGCTGATAAGCCCGGTCTTGCTCCGGGAATGATTGGCTCTTGGATTGCGGTTAGTCATTACAGTACTGGCTTCTTGGGCGCGATTGTCGTCGGATTTTTCGCCGGCTTTGTGGTTTGGCTACTGAAGAAGATTCAATTGCCGGACAGCATGAGCTCCCTCGGCTCGATCTTTATCTACCCACTGGTTGGTACGTTTGTCACCTGTGGTGCAGTGATGTGGGTGATTGGTTCACCTATCGCCAGCGCAATGACGACTATGAACGATGTACTTACAGGTATGGCGGGCTCAGGTAAAGTGATGTTGGGCACCGTACTGGGTGCAATGACCGCGTTTGATATGGGCGGTCCTATCAACAAAGTGGCGACCTTGTTTGCTCAGACACAGGTGAATACTCAGCCGTGGTTGATGGGTGGTGTCGGTATCGCGATTTGTACCCCGCCTTTAGGTATGGCGTTAGCAACTTTTCTATCGCCAAGTAAGTTTAAACGTGATGAACGTGAAGCGGGTAAAGCAGCGGGCATCATGGGTATGATTGGCATCAGCGAAGGGGCGATTCCGTTTGCTGCCGGAGACCCAGCTCGCGTCCTGCCTGCGATTGTTGCTGGTGGCATTGTCGGTAACGTGATTGGTTTTATGTTCCATGTGATTAACCATGCCCCGTGGGGCGGCTGGATTGTACTGCCAGTCGTTGATGGCAAGATTGGCTACATTGTTGGCACAATCGCAGGCTCGTTTACCACAGCATTGATTGTTATTGCGCTTAAGAAGACGGTCACAGAAGACGACAGTCCGGTTGGTCAATCTCAAGCTTATACGTCTGTGCAAGGTGAGGGCGAAGCAGACATTCTTGCTGTGACGTCTTGTCCATCAGGTGTGGCACATACCTTCTTAGCGGCGAAGTCATTAGAGAAAGCCGCCTGTGCGTTAGGCATTAAGATCAAGGTCGAAACGCAAGGGGCGAACGGCATCATTAACCGAATCACTGACAAAGATATCGCCAAGGCGAGGTTTGTTATCTTCGCTCACGATGTTGCCATCAAAGAGCCGGAGCGATTTAGAAAAATGAAGGTGCTGGATGTCAGCACTAAAGACGCGATGCTCAATGCTGCAGCACTGTTGCAGGCGAAAAGAATCCCTTAAGTATGTAGCCCCCTAACTAAGGCTATCTGCTAGTTAGCTCCATCATTTTTGATGGAGCTTTTTTTATTCCTGAGAAAAGTGCCGCTATGTTTTTGGTTGGACTGGTTGAGGTAACGGGTGCAATTTTGATGTTAATTGGCTTGTTATCGACGAACAACTTATTAAGTGCGATAGGTGCAAGTTTTATTGTTTTCACCTCAGTTGGCGCGATGTTTTTTCATTTTCGTTTTGATACTTGGAAAGATGCGATTCCCTCCATTGTGACGCTTTTATTATCACTTTTGGTGGCTTCGCCTTTGATTGAGTTTGTTGCGCTTATTTAAGACGAAATTATTGCAAGTAATGTTCTGAAATCTTTAGTAACATGTTTCAAATATTAACGGTTTCAAATAGTAATAGTTTCAAAACGTCACTTATTTCGAATTCAAGGAGGCTTGCAATGGAAAAACTAAGAGTAGCATTTATTGGTCTGGGTGTGATGGGATACCCAATGGCTGGTTACCTAAGTAAAGCGGGCTTTGAAACCAAAGTATACAACCGCACAAAAGCGAAAGCCGACAAATGGGCTGAAGAATACCAAGGTGTGGCTTGTGAAACACCACGTGAAGCGGCAGAAGGCTGTGACATCGTTTTTACCTGTGTGGGTAATGATGATGACGTTCGTAGTGTTGTTTACGGTGAAGAAGGCATTCTGGTTGGCTTGAAAGCGGATGCAGTGTTAGTGGACCACACGACCACTTCTGCAGACCTAGCGGTTGAGCTGGCTGAAGCGTGTGTTAAGTACGGCAATCACTTCATTGATGCGCCAGTTTCTGGTGGTCAAGCGGGTGCAGAAAATGGTGTTCTAACCATCATGTGTGGTGGTGAACAAAGCATTTTTGATCGTGTCTCTCCAGCGATGGATGTGTACGCGAAGCAGATGACACTACTGGGTGAAAACGGTCAGGGTCAACGCTGTAAGATGGTAAACCAAATCTGTATTGGTGGCGTTTTACAAGGGCTGAGTGAAGCTTTGTTGCTGGCACAAAAATCAGGCTTGGACATCGCTCAAGTTGTAGATACGTTGAAGCATGGCGCTGCAGGTTCATGGCAGATGGAAAACCGCGCAAATACGATGGCGGAAGATAAGTTCGATTTTGGCTTCGCTATTGATTGGATGCGCAAAGACTTGGGTTTCTGTCTGCAAGAAGCAGAGCGAGTGGGTCTAGAGCTTCCACTGACTAAGAAAGTGGATGAGCAATACGCAGACCTTCAACGAGATGGTTTAGGTCGCATGGATACATCAGTACTGATCAAAGCGGTCGCTAAAAATCAGTAGTTGATGAATCAGTAATAGATAAACAGTTCTTTGGTATCAAAGAGCTTAAAGAAATCTAAGTTAATCATAATGAATCTCCTTGAGCATTGGTTGTAGCTAGTAATTAAGGATTAGTGATTTGAAATCAGGAGGTGCTTTAGAGCACCTCCTTTTTTATGTCTTTTAATCACACAGTGTGATGATTACAGCGTTCGCTTACTTGTTTAAGCCTAGCGCAATCTCAAGACCTTTGCCGTACGCTTCGTCTGCTTGGTATGCGTGTTGAACGTGGCGCTGTTGGATGAACTCTGGCACACCGTCCATTGCGCGAGCTGTGTTGTCGAACAGAGTTTGACGTTGCTCTTCACTCATCAGACGGAATAAGTCACCCGCTTGGCTGAAGTAGTCTTCGTCTACACGGTGATCGTAGTGATCAGCGTTGCCGTTGATGCGTAGAGGTGGCTCAGAGTAATCTGGTTGCTCTGCCCATTCTTGTTTGTAGTTTGGCTCGTAACCTAGTGTTGAACCAAAGTTGCCATCAACGCGCATTGCGCCATCGCGGTGGTAGCTGTGAACAGGGCAACGAGGTGCGTTCACTGGGATTTGATGATGGTTGACACCTAGACGGTAACGCTGAGCATCGCCGTAAGCGAACAGACGACCTTGTAGCATCTTATCTGGAGAGAAGCCGATACCAGGTACGACCGCTGCTGGGTTGAACGCTGATTGCTCAACTTCTGCGTAGAAGTTTTCTGGGTTACGGTTCAGTTCAAACTCACCAACTGGGATCAGTGGGTAGTCTTTTTGAGACCATACACGTGTAAGGTCGAATGGGTTGAAGTTGACTTCATCCGCTTCTAGCTCAGGCATGATCTGTACGTACATCTTCCATTTAGGGAAGTCTTGACGCTCAATCGCTTCGTAAAGGTCACGGTGATGGCTTTCGCGGTCTTTACCTACGATCGCTTCTGCTTCTTGGTCAGTCAGGTTCTTGATGCCTTGCTGAGTTTTGAAGTGGAATTTCACCCAGTAACGCTCGTTTTCTGCGTTGATGAAGCTGAATGTGTGGCTACCAAAACCATGCATATGACGGTAAGAAGCTGGGATACCACGGTCACTCATTACGATAGTCACTTGGTGGAATGCTTCTGGTAGTGATGTCCAGAAATCCCAGTTGTTGGTAGAGCTACGCATGTTAGTGCGAGGGTCGCGTTTTACTGCGTGGTTTAGGTCTGGGAATTTTAGTGGGTCACGTAGGAAGAATACTGGTGTGTTGTTACCAACCAAGTCCCAGTTACCTTCTTCAGTGTAGAATTTTAGTGCGAAACCACGGATGTCGCGTTCTGCGTCTGCTGCACCGCGCTCACCAGCTACGGTAGTGAAGCGAGCGAATAGTTCTGTTTTTTTGCCAATGTCAGAGAAGATCTTAGCGCGAGTGTATTTTGTGATGTCATGCGTTACTGTGAACGTACCGTAAGCGCCAGAACCTTTTGCGTGCATACGACGCTCTGGGATCACTTCACGATCAAAGTGTGCTAGTTTTTCAAGGAACCAAACGTCTTGTAGTAGTTGAGGGCCACGAGGACCAGCAGTCATAACGTTTTGGTTATGGGCGACAGGGCAACCTGCTGCTGTAGTCAGTTTTTTGCTCATTTGAGTTTCCTTGCAATATAGTGATTATTTAGCGACTTTTCGGCAACTGCTCGAAAGTTATGCGAGGAGAATAGCGCTGCAACTGAGAATAAAAAAACTGTTATTAGCAATCAGTGTGATAGGTATCACCTATGCTTTAAGTGGTTGTTAATTAATGGCTTTGTGTCAATTAACATTATTTGTCGTATGGATTAAATATTACTTCTAACTGTGGTCTGTGTGAATAATTTCTGCCTATTTTAAATTGTTCAAAATAGGCAGAAATTCTCAATGGTTTGAGAAGGCCTCAACTCGATTAACCGAATTTCACTTCAAGTTCTTCTGCTTTAGTAAACGCAGAATGAGTCGCGAGCTGTGCACTATAACGTTGGATGTTTGGGAAGCGCTCAATGACGCCAAACTTGTTTAGGACATCGACGACAAAAGACATCATGAAATCCGCGCCTGTTAGTCGCTCTTCTACAAAGTAGGTTTTCCCTTCTAGGCTTTGATCAACGTAGCCCATGACCTTCATGGTTTCCGCATCGGCGTAGTCCGCAAGGAAATTGGTCTGTGCGCCATCTTTAGCAACAAACATCTTGAGCAGCAGGGGAACCATGGCTGAGCTCTCTGCAAAATGCAGCCATTGAATGTACTGTGTGTAAGCTTTGCTGCCACGCTCTGGTGCAAAACGTCCATCTGCATACTTTTCAATTAAGTATTCAGTGATAGCACCAGACTCTGTAACGATCTCGTCGCCATCTTCCAATACAGGTGACTTGCCGAGTGGGTGAATGCTCTTGAGCTCAGGTGGTGCAAGAAAGGTGACGCTGTCACGAAGGTAAGGCACGATCTCGTAATCTACACCTAGTTCTTCTAATAACCAAATGATGCGTTTTGAGCGAGACTGATTTAAATGATGCAGTTTAATCATAGAAGAATCCTTTCTTATACAGGTTGATTGGTTTGAATAACAAGTTTGCCGAAGTTTTTGCCTTCCAGTAGACCGATGAATGCCTCTGGCGCGTTTTCTAAACCTTCTACTAAATGTTCGCGATAGTGGATTTTTCCTTCTGCTAGCCATTGGCTTACATCTTTGACGAAGTTTGTGTAGCTTTGCTCATAGTGGTCAAAAATGATGAAGCCTTGCATCTTGATGCGTTTAACCAGAATGTTACCCATCAGCATCGACATACGATCTGGACCTTCTGGTAACGCTGTCGCGTTGTATTGAGAAATCAAACCACAAAGTGGCACGCGAGCGCCGACATTTAGCAGAGGTAATACCGCATCAAAGACTTTACCGCCTACGTTTTCAAAGTAGACATCAATACCTTTGTCGCATGTTGCTGCTAGCTGCTCTGCAAAGTCATCAGCGGTGTGATCAAGACATTCATCAAAGCCTAGGGTCTCTTTTGCGTACTGACACTTCTCTTCGCCGCCTGCGACACCGATTACACGACAACCTTTTAGCTTACCGATTTGACCAACCATGGAGCCAACCGCACCGGTTGCAGCAGCGACAACTAGGGTATCGCCAGCTTGAGGCTGACCAATTTCCAATAAACCCACATAAGCGGTAAAGCCAGGCATACCAAGCACACCAAGGGCATAAGACGGATGCGTCGGTTCACTACCTAATTTAAACAGACCTTCGCCGTCAGATAGCGCGTAATCTTGCCAGCCTGTGTAAGCCACAACCCATTCGCCAGTTTGGAAATCAGAGTTCTTCGATTCCACCACCTGACAAACGGTCCCGCCAACCATCACCTCGTTTAGCTCTACCGGATCAGCGTAGGATTTGCCTTCATTCATACGGCCGCGCATATATGGGTCAAGAGAGAGATACACGCAACGCAAAAGCACTTCACCTTCACTCGGAGTAGGGATGGCAGTTTGTTCTAAACGGAAGTTCTCTAGGACAGGCGAACCTTTTGGACGGTTAGCCAATACGATTTGACGGTTGAGCGTTTGGGTCATGGTAAGTTCCTATATTTAATTATTAGACCAGTCGTCTAGTTTTAATTCCTAAAAAATCCGCCGTACTTTTTGGGTAAAGATAAGGCGGATTAAGTGTGGTTCGTTATTTGCCTTTTAGCATACTTTGAGTGCTCTCAAAGCTACGCATAAAACCGGAACGATCCTGATACAGTTTGTTGAGTAAGCTTGCGCCAATCCATTGATGGTAAATCAAATGGGCGGTTTGTTCTGCTGACTCGACTTGGATAGAGCTGTCTTCAATGCCCGCTTGGACACAATCTTCGATGGCTTTCACTACTTGAGTGGCACCCGAAGCCAGTTTTGCGCGCATTGCTTCTGAAAGATCAGAGACTTCAGCACTCAACTTCACGACCAAGCATTTGTTGGCGTTACATTGGCCATTTTCAATCGCCATCCAGCGCTCAAAATAGCTCAAAAGGCGGTCGCAACCAGAGCCTTCACTTTCAGTAAAGTGGGCTGTGATCATCTTAAGGTAGCGAGAGAAGTAATCTTCAATCAATGCCTCACCAAATTGCTCTTTCGACTTAAAGTAATGGTAGAAAGAGCCTTTCGGCACATCCGCTGCCTTTAAAAGTTCTGAGAGCCCAACACTGGTAAAACCTTTGGTCACTACCAATTGGTAGCCGACATCGAGAATGTGTTGGCGTGTATCGTTCGTTTTTGCGTTCATGAGCAATACTATAAAAGCGATTAGACCAGTCGTCTAGTAAATTGTGGTTCTTACTTGATCAGTTCGTATTCAATCACATACAGCTCATCGATGTTCGGGTAGATCTCACGGATAAGCTCTTTCAGTTTTGGCAGTTCAATCGCTTCTTGTTCTGCGTGGAACTCGTTGATGTCATCAAACTTCAGTGGTGCAACTGATAGGATTTTGATGTCACATACTTTGCGGTCTGTTTCTAGGGTAAATACTTCCACTTCGGTGTTTGGCACGTAGTGGCTTTCTGATTCATCACGAATCGTGATCGTCTTTTTACCTGCAGTGATAAGTGGCGTTAGGAATTCAAAGAACGTGATTTTAGTTGGATGTGAAGACATAACCGATGCTCATATTGATGTAATAGGGCGAGAGTATATCTCGCCCTTTAAGAAAAATATCCAAAAAAAGTGCTAACCGAGGAAGCCAGCGCTGAGTCGCTATCTCGAGGCGTGTAGTTTGTCGATTTAGAGTGGTGTGTACGCCGGAAAAATCACTGACTAGCAAAGAGTTTTATCAGTTTTGCACAGAAATAGCCCAGAATGATACCTATCCAGTTGGTGCTTAAGTCATCAAAACTGAATGAACGGGTTTCGATAAACAGCTGACTAAACTCCTCAAGAGAAACGATACACAACAAAACAATCAACAGGCGGATACCAAACATGTCTGCTTTCGTTGCTTTCACCCATTTAGGAAAATTAAATACAGCAAGAAAGCCGATTAAAAGACTAAAGGTGAAATGTAACGTACTCGAACCGCCAACATAGTTCTCCATGCTTTGATACACACTATGGTCGATATCGGAACTCTTCCAAAGTGATAAAGAGACAGTAAGCAGAAGTACTAAGATAAAGCTGTATCGAGCAATGGTATTGGTCATATTCACCCCACAGGAAAGAAGCCTAAGTAACGTTTCACAAAATACAATGCTGCAAGATTTTGAATAGCTAAGCCAACAGCGATCGCCCAAGCCGCACCAAGCACACCGTGTGACTGAGAGAGCACTATCAGCAGCGCAATAGAAATGATACCGGAGACAATAGTGATGTATTTCATTGCTTTCTCATGGCCACTCATCAGCAATAGAAAGCCAACCGAACCAGTGGCAACATTAATCAGTTGCCCTAATGACAAAGCAATAAGCAGTGGTGCGGCAGCAATAAACTCTTTGCCAAATAACTGCATAACAAACTCTGGGAACAGTACGCAAATAATCACGGGGATAATTGCAGCAGCGATGTTGGCTCTGCAGGCAAGGCGGCTGAGGTTTCGTAGGCGATCCATTTTTCCTTCTCTATAGAGAGAGGCAAACATTGGAGCAACGACAAAGTTAATTGTGATGAGGACAAAACCGATCAGCAAAGAGGTACGCTGTGCAGCAGCAAGAAGCCCAAGCTCAGAGGTAGAAATAAAAAAGCCTGCGATCACTAAGCTTCCCCACTGGACCAAATTGGTGAAGATACTGCCGATCCAGACTTGTTTGGCTGAATAGGAGAGTTCGCTGTTTGCACTCGTTTTCCCATGCTGATATTCGCCAGAACAAACCCATTGAAGCGTTGACTGTAACGCAACAATCGCTGCCGCAATTAAGAGTAACGTCATCAATGTATCTGTAGTGATCAGTAATGATGGCCTTGCAGCAACAATCAACAGCACCATAAGAAAGCTGACGCCCAATTGCAGTGCGATAAGAGATGAAACCATTCTCTTGCTTGCTTGGAGTACTCGACTGTTGGTTTGACCGATCACGAGGAGAGGAATAGCCGCAAGCGCGAAGATAAGGGAGAAATCAGATACGTTAGTGGTGTTGAGTTGGCGTGGGAAGGTGATAAACGCCAAGTAAATAAGAGCACATGCGACAAAGCTGAACAAAAGGCTGCGCACTAAAGCAATCCGATAATTGTTACTTTGTTCGCTCCTGTTTTGGCTTTTAAACGCGATGGCATTGAACTTAACCAGAGATATATTGAAGCCCAATTGAGCAATAATGGCGACTAAGGAAACAAGGTTAAACAGATAAAAGAATTGTCCAGCTGTCGCTGCATCAGAATACCTTGATACTACAAGCGTCAACAAAAAAGCGAAGAAGGCTGCAAGTGCTTTAACGATCCCCGTAGCAGCGCCAAGTGAGAAGAATTGCTTCTTTTCACTTGGTAGGCTTTGGATTTTTTGGTTGATGGATTGAAGCATGGAACCCTCTAGCTATAAATGCTGTTGAGTGCTAGACGTTGTTTTTCTTCACTAAACGCATCATTGAGCCCAATTGTGTATCGATAGAAGTCGATGTCGTGGTAGTGATTGATACAATGGCTCATCTGTTTGGCCATTTCTTCTGGAGTTGCCGCTAAGAAAGGATAGTTAAGATCCTTCGTGGCACCGATAGAGCGAATAACCATAGGTAAGTGCAACTTTGCGGCTTCCAAAATAGTGAGAGGCATGCCTTCCCAGGCGGCTGTGTGAAGATACAAATCCGCGTCTTTGAGTAGATTCACGACGTCATCGCGAGGAATCATTCCTGTTACCGTAATCCCCTGAGAGCGAAGCTTATTTTCAAGCTCTGCCTCACCACCGCCAATCCAAGTAATGTCAAATTTCCGCGCCAGCTGCGAAGGGTCAATATGATTCAATGTATCCAGTAAAAACTGAGGATCTTTTTGTGGCGCCACGCGGCCGAGTACCACAAGTTTTAGTGTGGTTTGTTGTGAGCTTTTTAGACGCTCTTCACTGTCATATGTCACGTAATTGTTTAGTAAATCAGCACGTTTAGCGCCTATGCTGATGGCTAAATCACACTCGCGTTGGCTGCAACCTGCCACCACATCAATCCTCCTGATTGCCATTTTTTCTAATGTTTTGTAGACCTGTTTAGCAAAGCCGGAAATGTCTTCACGTTCAAAAGCGTAACAATGAGGCGTATAAACTAAACGTGCTCCACCGAGCTTTAAAAAGCGACCTAAAAAGCCCGCCTTGCTTGAGTGTAAATGAACAATATCTGGTTTTAGCTCAGCGATAAATGCGTTGGCGTCTTTCATAAATTGCAGCAGATTGCCCTCAACCCATTTTGCATGACTAAAAACATGGTTGCTCGATTCATTGGTCATATCGTTTGAGCGCGCGCGCGCGAGCAGTGAATGTTCATAAGGCTCTGAACGTGATGAATGGACGTAGCTGTAAAGTGCCGTTTGAACGCCTCCACCGAAGGCTTCAGTAATATGTAGTACTTTTTTCATCACGACTTCGTCCCTGGTGTTTGTTTCCACTTGTCTTTAAATGCCTCGCGTTCCTGTTCTGAGTAAACATGGCGATAGAGGGGCAGGTCGTACATGTAGAAAAGCTTCGAGAAGTCGTAGTGTTCTTTAAAGTACTGATGGATGTTGGAATACCACTTGTTCTTTGCTTCATTACTGTTTTTAAGAACGAAGTCATCAAGCTGAAGAAACTCACCAATCTCTTGATCGAGTGAGCTAAGTTGTTCACATTTAATTAGGATAACGCTGGCTCGTTCGTTATTGAACGTATAGAAAGGTTGATTATTATCAATCTCTTGCCTAAGAACATCGATGCCAAAGTTACGCTTAAGTTCATTATCGAACCAGTTAGCGAAGTAATTCAGGTTTATATAGTTATCGAAGCAGTGCTCTAGATGTTTGTAGGTCACATCCATATCACGATGAATAGCATCATTTTTCTTCCCTTCAATAAATTGAAGGTGTAAGTCTTGGAAGAAACGAGAAAACACGGTCGCGATAGGGTCTCGGACTAGTGTGACGATCTTTATATGCTCACGCTTTTGAAGAATGCGCTTACGCTTATTGAGCACTAGGCGATACATGGTGCGGTTCTTTAAATCAAAGAATTTACTCACGTCCTTTTTGTTGTGATACATGTGGAACTCTTCATGATCATCAAAGGTATGGATGTGGTAGCTCGGGATCTTTCTTTCGCCAAGAGTGTGCTCAATAGATGACGAGCCCACTTTGCCCATTTGATAAACCAATACGAAATTGTCGGCTTGAAGTTCTCGGTTTTTTTCAAATTGTCGAGAGATTGAATATTTCATTTATCCTATCCTTGATAACTATAAATTCATTGTTCCGCAGCGTTTATTGATTGTTTGTTATTGGCGGAATCGGTAATTCAGATTGATGGTGATGATCAGTTTGTTTTTGATGTTCTGTCTGACGACTATGATGCCGTTTTTTACTGATCATGACGGGTAGTAAAAGTATTAAAATGATGGTGGTATTCACGGCAACGAAAAACACCATGATTAGTGCATAAATGGAGAGTAAGAGGCTTTTTTTGTTGTCTATCAATGTATTGAAGCAAAATTTCATAAATAAGAAATAACTACCAAACAACAAAGCAATACCAAGTAATCCATATTCGATCGAGGTGTCGAGTATGAAGTTATGGGTATAGATGGCTAACTCATCATAATTGAAATAGTTGATCATATAGTTAGGTAGCATCTTTGCCCCAACGCCTAAAATAGGGTGTTGAAGTAAGATGTCTAAGCCATTTGCTAGCAGTAATTTACGGTGTAAATTGGAGACCCAACGAGCTTCACTTTGATTCGCAAACAGGATGTCTTCTTGGGTGATTTCAAGCTTGTCTGCGAACTGATCAAATCCAAAATAAAGAGTGGCAGAGACGGTTGCCAAGACAATTGAGGCGCTCGCGATTAACACTGTCCATGTATAAGTTTCGCTGATAGTCTGGCGTATCAGCCTTTTAATAAGTAATTGATCAACAAAGACTAATAAACAGAAGCCGAGTAGTGCTTTTCTCTCTTGTGAGAGTAGAAGAAGTGCAAAAGCAAACAGCATTAAGAAAGGGAATGCTCTAATTCGGTCACGATACAAATAGAGTAGGGAACAGAGTACGCCGAAAGCATACTTACTTACGCCAAGTAGCTTAAAACCGCTGTGGTAACCTTGCACGAAGTGCCATGCTGCCACCAGAGAGCAAATCAGCACAAGACAGTAAGTGAGGTATACCATTACCCGTTCATCATCAAATACCCCATACGCAAACAATACTCCTAACAGACTGAGGATCGCTATCCACTGTACCGTCTCAGTAATCAACGGTAGTAAGGGGACACGGTTGAACAGGCCATTGATAAATACATAGCTGGTAAACAGCAGTAAGAAGCCGATACAAGGATGAAACAACTTATTCGCCTTACCTTCAATCACTACAAGCGCTGCTAATCCTAATGACAGCAAACTCGCAATATCAGAGGGTGCTAATGCGACTCCACCGGCTCTAACTTTTACTGGAACAAAGAAAAGCGCCAGAGTTATCGCCGCCAGTAGAGCGATGCGGTTACTTGCTGGCGCAAAGTTGTTGGTAAATGCCATAGTATCCATCTCGGAACTTGTCGATAGTGTAGAGCTTGGCGCGATTCACTGAATATTCGCTTGCTTGTTGGTAAAGCTCTGCGGTGTTACATAGCTGCGTGAGCTTCTCGGCTAGTTGGTCTGGTTGACCGACTTTAAAGAGGTATGTATCGCTACCCATGACTTCATCTAGCCCAGGCACATCAGAAGAGAGAACAGGTAGACCGGCAGCCATGGCTTCAACCGCTGCTAAACCGAAGCCTTCAACATGTGAAGACTGAACGTATACGTCCATATCAGACAAGAAGGCGGGAATGTCCGAGACAACACCATGGAAGTTAACGCGCTGAGTCATATTGAGCTCTTGGCTTAGAGATTCGAGTTCAATTCGCTTAACGCCATCCCCCGCTAAGTGGAGATGATAGTGTGAGGGGAGTTGGGCAGTGGCGCGAATCAGCGTCTCATGATCTTTGTGTTCATGCAGACGGCCCACCATTCCGATGTTGATCGTCGGTTTACCCATAAGTTGACTGCCTGATTTTACCGTAAGAGGAAAGCGAGCTAAATCCACACCGTTATGCACGACACGGTATTTATGTTCAAAATGCGGCATGAACTTAACCAGCTCTTCTTGTACTTTTTCACTGATGCTCACTGTAAGGTTATGGCCGCGATAAAGCAGGAACTCCATAAACTTAAACAATGGATAGTCACGACGGCGATTATATGAGCAATGCTCGGTCTGAATTCTCTTTTTACCAACAGCGAGTAATGCAAGATAAATTGATGGGTATAAATGCCCATGCACGAGATCTGGCCAGCGCAACAGCGTCCATTTCTCTTTGAGGGAGAGGGTTTGCCAGTTAAAGCATTCAATGTTCTTGGAAGTGAGTTGCTCTAAATAATCATTGTCATCACAGAGTACGAGAACTTTGATCTCATAGTCAGATGTGTGCTCCATAACCAAATCAACGAGAAACTTTTGAGCGCCACCGTTCTTGGATAGATCATTGATAATGTGAAGTATTTTGGTTTTCATGACTTGGTCGCTAGATACTTTTGTTTGAACTTTTCAATTTCAGGCGCGGTAAAGAAATGCCTAGTCAGCGTTGACGAAAGCATTTCCTCAACAAACTCGGACTTTGGCTGGTATGAGCCTTTAAACTCTTTAATCAATGGCGAATACCACTTGTTGTCGGCTTGGTTTTCGTGAGCGACAGTGACGTCTTGTTGCAGGAATTCACTAATGGCCTGTTGTGACAGGTCTAGCTTATCGATACGAATCACCATGAGTGAGAAATTACGATTTTGGTAGGTTTGATAGCCAAGCTCTTGATCGAAAGGCTGAGCGAAAACATCGATGCCTGTCAGTGCTTTGATTTCATTATCAAACCACTGGAGCGGGTATTGGTGATTTACATGTTCTTCAAACGCTTCATGAAGCAATTGAGGATGTTCGGTACGCACGGCACTGTCGTCTTTCAGGTACTTATCCACCATCCAAAACGGCAGTGATTGAAAAAACATGGAGATGTTTCGACCAACAGGTTCTCTCACGAGGGAGATAATTCGTACCTGCTGTTTACGTTTAAGCATATTGATCATGATGGCTCGCTTCAAAATGCGTTTCACATGGTTAGTGATGGGTTTATGCAGTTGAGCTCGAACGGGTGAAATCTGTTTGCCTGCTTCAATCGACATCAAATCGTGTAGGTGAAGCGAATTTGGGATCGACTTCTCCAGTGCGCTAGAGCCCACTTTACCCATTTGATAAATGAGTACAGGCTCTGCTTGGCTTTTGAGAAGCTGATACCACCGCATGCTTTTACTAGTAGGCGTATTTTTGGACATAAAGCGCCTCTCCTTCCTTAGATTTTGCTTGAGTGATCAGAACGCCAAGTGATGGTATTGAATGTTGAATTTGTTTGGATAACGCTACGTTAACCAGTGATGCTTTGGTAGATTCAGAACGAATGACTGTAATCAGTCCGTTGGCTTTTCGACCAAGGATTAACGCGTCGCTCACCGAGAGCAGTGGTGGGGTATCAATGATAATGCGGTCGTATTTACTCTTGAGATATTCAAGGAGTTTTTCGAATCGCTCGGAAGCTAATAATTCTTGCGGGTTTGGTGGAATAATGCCTGCAGGCAACACATCCAAGTTCGCTTCGTCACTACGAACAATACACTCACTCAAAGGCGTATCCATGGTGAGGATATTGGTCAGTCCCGGGTTTGATTCAGGAAGATTGAATCGCTTAGCCAATGATGGTCTGCGTAAGTCGCAATCAATAAGTAGAACCTTTTCCATCGTCGAGAAAGAGACGGCCATATTGATGCTGGTGGATGTTTTGCCTTCTTCCGGTATAGCAGAAGTAAAGGGCAATACTTTTTGCTTCGTGTTAGTCAATCTCAGCAATAGTGAGGTTCGAGTCGAGCGACAAGCTTCACTAAATAGCTTTTCATCCTGATCTAAGTATGCCGAATAGGTAACGCCGCCTTGTCTTAAGTTACGTTTTTTCACCTTTGGGATAGTGCCAAGGCAAGTGACTCCAAGTTTGTCTTGTACATCCGATGAGGTGCGAATCACTTCTCGCAATGTTTCCAAGATGATCACAAGCGCACACGCGATAGCGAAACCAAAGAACGTTGCAATCAGGACTAACTTCATGCGTTGAGGTGCAATAGGGAAGAGTGGCACGATTGCAGGATCGGTAAATCGCGCCGTAACGTTTTTGTAATCACTAGTTGCGTTCGTCTCTTTTTCGCGGTTTAAGAATGCTTCGTACAAGTCTTTGTTTGATTCCACTTCGCGCTTGAGTTGCTCGTAACGCGCTTTTTGTGAGCCCAACATTTGGAAGTCAGACTTCTTGCTGTCTAGTTCTGCTCGTAACAAATCTTCTTGTGACTTAGCAGCGAGTAAGTCTTGTTGTTTACTAAAGGAAATTTCGCTAATCAGTCGTTGTGTTCTTGCTTGAATCGAAGCTAACTGTGCTTTCGCTTGAATCATACGATCGTGTTTTGGACCGTATCGTTGAGAGAGTTCAGAGACGTTTTTGGCCGCTTGGGCTTCTGAAAGCTTTAAATCACGGATCTGTGCTTGGTTGGCAAATTCGTCTATCGACAATAGGCTATCTAAGTCTTGAGATGACTTACGTTTTAGCAATTCAATCAGAGTTTGGGCTTCGATACGTTTATTAACTGCAGCGTTCAATTTACGGTTGAGCTCTTCGAGTTCATTGGCGTAAATATCATCAATGCCATTAATATCGATGAGTCCTTCCTGCATCAAGAAGTCTTGTAAAGCTTGTTCAGAAGCTCTCAATCGTTCTTCGAGCTTCTGTGAGTTATTGGTTAACCAAGTCGCTGCATTTTGTGTGACAACGAGTTTCGCTTCGAAGTTAGCGTCGATATAAGCCTGACCGACGGCGTTTGCGATGGTTGTCGCTAATTGAGGGTCAGTCGAGCGGAAACGAATTCTCACCAACTGTGTATTGCGTACAGGCTCAATCTCAAGCTTTCTCTTGAAGGTTTGGAGCGCTTGATAGTAAGGCTTACTATGTTGCGAGGTTTCCTTTGGATTCGGTGCAACATGTAGTAAGTCCTGAACAAATGGGATGGCTTTTATTTCATCTATCTTCTGTTTTAAGCCACTGGAACTGGTGAACTCGGGGTGCTTGGTTAAGTTCAACTGTGTGATCACTTTGTCTGCGATATGGTTTGATTTTAGGATCGCAATTTGAGTTTGGAAGTACTCTTTTTTGGTCGTATCTACACCGTAAACTTCTTCTATTGAAAGGGCGCTTTTTTGCTCTTCTTGGATAAGAAGGGTTGCAGTAGCTTGGTATACCGACTTCTTAGAATAGATATACCAAGTGCAGGTCAAAGAAAAAATGATGGTGAAAGCGAGAATGCTCAACCAGTTTTTTTTGAGTGTTCTAAAGTGGTGCCCAAAACGAATCAACTCGACGTGATTCGAAGAAGGGTGAGTAGAATGAGTTCCGTTCATTGAATTGCCTGTCATTAGAAGAAGCTCTGATCGATAAATACAATGTCGCCAGGTTCTACAGAGCGCTGCATGCTGACGCTTTCCACGGTTTTACCCGTGTTGTGTTGGGTTAGGTTAATGCTCTTGCGAGAGGCTCTATCGGTTAAGCCACCCGCAAGCGCGATAGCTTTCTCTATGGTTAATCCGGGTTGATATTCAAATCCACCAGGCTTTCTCACTTCGCCATTAACGTAGAAAAGTCGAAAACTATTGATGGTTACCATTACCTTCGGGTTAATCAGGTAGTCGCCTTTTAATCCCGTTTCTATTTCGTATTTAAGCTGTTTAGGGGTTTTGTTGATGGCCTTGATGCGTCCAAGGTATGGGTAATCAAAATAGCCGTCTGAAGTGATCAGGATATTCTTTATGGAAAGATCTTCCTCACCGTAGACTTGAACCGAGATGGTGTCACCAGTATCGAGTAAGTAATCTTGCTCATTGGCACTGGCAAAAGAAGGTGTGCTAAGAAGCACAAGTACTAAGCCAAGTAACGTTGCTAGTAAGTTCATTCATATTCCTTGTTACAAAGAGAGTCGAGCACTAATAGACCAAACGTTTTGGTCAAAGCTGTAACCTTGCCAGTTGGAGGTCTTATCTTGATAGCGCCAATCGGCTTGAAGTAAAACCCATCGTTTGATTTGGTAATCGAGCCCTGCTGAGAGGGCATAGAGGTCTTCTTTACGAGTGACGCCGGTGTAGTCATCCTCTTGATAAAGCGCGCCTAAGCGTGTTGTGAGATAACTATTCCAATCGTGCTTGAGGTTTAACAGATAGCGAGTCTGTAAGTCGTAATCACCATCTTGATCTGGGCTCACTGCGGCTTGAGTGGTTTTAAGCGTAATCAATGAATGTTCTTGGGGTAGCCACTCTAAACCGATGTCCCAGCTGAACCCGTTAAAGGTCTCGCGTTGATGGCTGTCAAAGTCTTTAATTTGATAACCTAAACGGGCGATACCTTTGGTTTTCCCTGTGACTTCCCACTGTGCGCCGGTGTAGTAGAAACCAGAGTAACTGTTTTTTGATGGCACTGAAGGGTTGTCTGAAAGGTAATCGGTGCTCATTTGTTGAGTGCCAATCAGCCAATATGTTCTTGTTGTTGCTCGAAGATAAAACTCTAGGTGCGCGTTTGGGGCGCGAAAGTCGTTGTATTTGGTCTTGGCGACAGGTTTTCCCGGCAAGCCATCGCGGTAGTTTTGGTAAGTTTTTTCTCGATAGCCAACACCCAATTCCAGCCTACCTTTTGAACCTTCAGAGCCAAATCCATAGTTTGTTCTCAGATCGTTAAGATGAAACTTAATGGGCTCGTTTAAGAAGCTGCCTTGCCCTTCGGTAAAGTCTTCCCCTTTTTCTTCATGCTGTGCACGAAACTGATAGTCAACCACTAAACGATTGCGGTGGTTGAACTCGAAAAAGTTGGTAAATTGAAAGGTGTGGTCGTCGTAATCATTCTGCTCATCGGAAGAGAAACCGGCACTCAGCTTGTACAAGATATTTGCTCGATATTGATTACGTTCAATCTTAGCGAGTAATGCAGGCTCTACTCCCCAAATGTTGACCGATTCGATGTTCTCTCCACGATCGGCCTTGTTGATGTTGTCATCACCTTCGTAGAACACGCCTAAGGTCGGGATGAACTCAATCCCAGAATCCGTTTTATAAGCCATTGGGTCAGCGTTCGCAGAAAGCGAAGCCAAAGCAATCGACACAAAACCGGCCGCTTTTGTCATGTTGATGAACTTAGTACGCATTGGAACCAGTAAACCCTTTGAAAATCGTAAGGAAGATGATCTTGATGTCCATCCAAACTGACCAGTGATGGATGTAGTCCAAGTCGAACTCGACGCGTTTTTCCATCTTGTCGAGCGTGTCTGTTTCACCACGATAGCCATTGATTTGCGCCCAGCCAGTGATGCCCGGTTTGACTTTGTGGCGAAGCATGTATCGGTCGACTATCTGACGGTACTCCTCGTTGTGCGAAACCGCATGAGGACGTGGGCCTACGATGGACATTGTGCCTTGAAGAACGTTGATAAATTGCGGTAACTCATCAAGAGAAGTTCGGCGAAGAAACCCACCAAAAGGCGTGATACGTGGGTCATTCTTGGTGGCTTGTTTAACGTCGCTGCCTTGTTCCATCGTGGTCATTGAGCGAAATTTCCAGACCTCGATTTTTCTTCCATCCAAACCGTAACGGAATTGTTTGAAGATAACCGGACCTTTAGAGGTCGCTTTTATGCCGATAGAAATGGCGAGCAAAATCGGAGAGATAAGTAGCAAGATGATGCTAGATAAGATGATGTCTTCTAATCTTTTTACCCATGATGAGATACCTGCAAATGGGGTATCAAATACACTCAAGGTTTGAACTTGGCCGATTTGATCCCAGCGCGAATGCAGTAAGTTGTAAGTGAAGAAATCAGGGATGAGATAGGTATTAGCAGTAGTATCCGAGAACTGATTCAGAAACAGTGCAATACGCTCATTAGCATGCATGGGCATTGCGATGTAAACGTAATCGACTTCGCCACGCTTCGCTCTTTCAAGTGCTAGCCCAACGTTGCCTTTGATTGGGTACTCCGACTCAGGTAAACGCTCTTTAGATCGCTCGTCATAGAAACCATCAAACAACACACCATGCTCAGCATGATTCTTTAATTCGTTGGCAAGGGTGAGGCCATGAGGTGTTTGACCTATGATGATGGCAGTACGTGTGTTGTATCCGAGCTTTCTCATATAAGCCAGCGCTACTCGAAATAGTGTGCGCCATGAGAGGAGAAGTACAGGCGTAATCAATAGCCAAGTCGCAAGAATATAACGTTCAAATAGAGTATGGACGTGCGAGAAATAGAGAACCATAAATAAGAATGCGCAAGTCACAAGCCATGAGACACAAACAATGAAGACTTGGTCTTTGAATGAGCTGGTTCGCCAAGAACGGTAGAGCTTGCCACTTTCAGCAATGATGAAGAAAGTCACGCTGCTGACGAAAGACAGAATAACGTAGTCCTTTTCAATCGATGTGTTGGCATCATTCAGAATTAAAAACAGCATGAATGAGACGATGACTGCAAGGTCGGTGAGGCGATAGAGAAATGCAAATTCCACCTCATGAGAACGAATAAGTCCTTTATGTTTCATATCCTAATTTCCTTTTCGGTACGTTACCTTTCCTCAGCGACCGAACTCGATAGTGTTGATTTAGTGTTTGAATAGACAGAGAAGTACTCAGGCGACTTGCTTCCGACGTTATAAACTCAGGCTCTTATAATTTTCGAGATAAGTTTAAAAACTCACGTTATTTCGGTAAGTGGAAATAAGAATGAAATTTAGAGGTTGGGCTGACTTTGGAGGTTTAAGACAAAGTTGGTACTTAGGCTGTAGGAATGAGAAAAAGTATTATATGGATGGATTTTCCATAAAAACTTAGGCTTATGTGGAGGCTTATCGAATGTATTATTTCTCTTCAATAAAAATAATACGTTAGTGGCGGGATAAAAAAATCCCTCTCGAATGAGAGGGATTGGTAGCAAGCAAAGGTGAAAGAGTTTTTACTCGAAATCTACGCCGTTTTCTTTGTGTAGTCGGCGGCATGCACGGCCATCGCTGTGGAATAGATGACAACGATACGCAGGGATACCAATTTCAAGTTTGTCACCAGTTTCAACTGGTAGTGTGTCTGGTTGACGGTAAATAACGTCAGCGTCTGCGCCTTCCAGGTTTAGGTAAACCTGAGTTTCGTTACCTAGTTTTTCAACGATCATCACTTCACCGTGAATTGTCGCGTCAGCTTCAACCGCTTGAACTAAGTGCTCAGGGCGAATACCTAGTGACATACGGTCACCACGGTTAACTGTTGTGCCATCGACTGGAATCCAGAACGACACACCGTTAGAAAGTTGTACTTTTACGCGCTCTGCTTCGGCTTCTTCAATGAATACACTCATGAAGTTCATTTTTGGAGAACCGATGAAACCAGCTACAAAACGGTTTTGTGGGTAGTGGTAAAGCTCAAGAGGCTTACCAACTTGCGAAACGTAACCGCCGTCTAGAACAACGATTTTGTCTGCCATGGTCATTGCTTCAACCTGATCGTGCGTTACGTAGATCATGGTACAACCAAGTTGGCGCTGAAGTTTCGTGATTTGAGCACGCATGTTCACACGCAGTGCTGCATCCAAGTTTGATAGTGGTTCATCAAGAAGGAATACGTCTGGCTGAGACACTAGCGTACGACCGATAGCAACACGTTGGCGTTGACCACCAGAAAGTGCTTTTGGTTGACGGTCCAGTAGGTGACCAAGCTGTAGGATTTCAGCAGCGTGTTCTACGCGCTTGTCCATTTCCGCTTTATCAGCTTTTGCCAGCTTCAGACCAAATGACATGTTGTCATATAGGTTTAGGTGTGGGTAAAGAGCGTAAGACTGGAATACCATACCAACACCACGTTTGGATGGTTCTACGTCGTTCATGCGCTGGTCACCAATATACAAATCACCTGAAGTAATGTCTTCAAGACCGGCAATACAACGTAGCAGGGTAGATTTACCACAACCTGATGGACCTACGAAAACCACGAATTCACCTTCGTGGATTTCCAGATCTACGTTCTTAGAAATCAGTACGTCGCCATACGCTTTACAAACATTTTTTAACGTGACACTCGCCATGTAGCTCGTCCTCGATCAATTTTTATTATTCACCGCTCATCATTATATGAATTATCTAGCGAGCAGTAACAGTAGGAATCGGTAAGTTATTGTGATTGGTAAGAAAAACAGGGTAGTACTCCAAATGTCCTGAACTGGAGCACTACCCACCATAGCCAAATACGAGTTTCTCTCCCCCACATTATTCGTGTTGTCTCCCCCGTGAAATAATTACCACAAACAACACCAATAATGACATTCCACTCGTATGGCAATGAAAAACCAGCAAATCTTTTTTACCTATAGGGTAGGTACTGCTGGGAAAGGGTTCTTACCATCCACTCTTGGATGACTGCAGTTTCTAAGATTGTGTTCACTGCTACATCCTCCTAATCGAAATAATTGTAGGGGGAGTAGGCAGGGAGGAGGCAAAAAGTAGGAGTAGAGGTGGAGTTGGGCGGAAGTCACATTATTGCGTGACCTAAAGTTGAAATCGATCACAGGAAGTATTCATTTTGTGATTTGAGTCTCTAACCCTTGGCGATTCAGATCACGAAAATACGTCATAATTGCAAGGGCGTAGGGATTAGGAGGATGAGACATATGGGATTATTTCAGATGATATATGTCGAAATACGGCTGAACCTCAATGGACTAGCCCTACATCAAAAATATAAAAAGGATACGAACATGAAAAAATTAAGCGCTGCAGCACTAGGTACTCTTGTTGCTCTGGGCTCTTTCGGTGCAAACGCTGCCATCGAAGAAGGACAACTTACTATCTGGATCAACGGTGATAAAGGCTACAACGGTCTTGCAGAGGTTGGTAAGAAGTTTGAAGAAGACACTGGTATCAAAGTAACAGTGGCTCACCCAGACGGCCTACAAGATAAGTTCCCTCAAACTGCAGCGACAGGTGATGGTCCTGATATCGTATTCTGGGCACACGACCGTTTCGGTGGTTATGCAGAAGCTGGTCTACTTGCTGAAATCAAACCTTCTAAAGAGGTTCAAGAAGGTATCGTTGATTTCGCTTGGGATGCAGTACGTTACGACGGCAAATTGATCGGCTACCCTGTAGCGGTTGAGTCTCTATCTCTTATCTACAACAAAGATCTAGTTCCAAACCCACCTAAGACTTGGGAAGAAGTTGCTGCGCTAGACGCAAAACTTAAGAAAGACGGTAAGTCTGCAATTATGTGGAACCTAAAAGAACCGTACTTCACATGGCCACTAATGGCTGCTGATGGTGGTTACGCATTCAAGTACACTTCAACTGGCTACGATGTTAAAGATGCTGGTATCGCGAACGAAGGCGTGAAAGACGCAATGAACTTCGTGAAAGGTCTTGTAGACAAAGGTGTTATCTCTGCAGATATGGACTACTCAGTATCTGAGTCTGCGTTCAACCAAGGCACTGCGGCGATGACTATCAACGGCCCATGGTCATGGGGCAACATCGAGAAGTCTGGTGTGAACTACGGCGTAACAACGCTACCTAAGTTCCAAGGTCAATCTTCTAAGCCATTCGTTGGTGTTCTAACAGCTGGTATCAGCACTGCATCACCTAACAAAGACCTAGCAGTAGAGTTCATCGAGAACTACCTACTAACTAACGACGGTCTACGTATGGTTAACAATGATAAGCCACTTGGCGCGGTTGCTCTAAACTCATTCCAAAAAGAGCTAGATTCAGATACTCGTATTGCTGCAACAATGGACAATGCGATGAACGGTGAAATCATGCCAAACATCCCACAAATGAACGCATTCTGGGGTGCTGCTAAGAACGCTATCATCAACGTTGTTGACGGTCGTCAAACTGTAGATGCTGCACTAGCAGATGCAGAAAAACAAATGACTAAATAATTCAGTAATACCCTTTTAAGGAGGGGGCAACTCCTCCTTACTTTTCTATTTTTATCCTATATTCGCTAGCAGGTTCCCTATGCAGTCAGTTCAAGGTACAAATGCTATGACAGCACCAGACGCCAGCCTTCCGAGCAGCAAAAAAGTGTTTATCAAGTGGGCACTATTGGGCACAGTCGGCATTATCAATGGCTACGCTACAATCCTTATGTATTCTCGTGGTGAGATTGCGTTTGCACTCCTTACGCTCATTCTTACCGCTTTAGCGCTATTTATTTTTGGTAGTAAAAAGACCTACGCTCATCGCTATATCTACCCAGGTATTGCGGGGATGATCTTATTCATCCTTTTCCCTTTGGCTTATACCATAGGTCTTGCATTCACTAACTACAGCGCAAAAAACCAACTTTCTTTTGACCGTGCGCAGACCGTTTTGATGGACAGAACGTACCAAAGTGGCGACAGCTACCCGTTCACTCTGTACAAAACTGAGCAGGGTCACCAAATTGTAGTGAAGAAAGGTGAAGCGCTTTTAGCAACACCAACCTTTGAATTGCAAGGTTTCTCTGCAACGGATTTAGACTTAACACCAATCACAGAAGTGACGGGCGATAAAGAACCGATTAAAACGATCGTTAAAAACCGCAGTGCTCTAAGTGGCGTTGATTTACACATGCCAAACGGCGATGATATCCGTATGAGCGGTCTTCGTAAGTTTGCTGCTGTAGTTCCTCTTTACACGCTGCAAGACGATGGTGAGACGCTATACAACAATCGTACTCAAGAGACACTACGTCCTAATATGGATGTGGGCTACTACCAACCAGTAGACGAAAATGGTCAGTTTGTTGGTAACACAGTTTCTCCAGGCTTCGTAGTAAACATCGGTACGCACAACTTTGAACGTGTTTGGAAAGATGATGGCATTAAAGAGCCGTTCATCAGTATCTTTATCTGGACGATTGTTTTCTCTGCGTTGACCGTTGTTTGTACTCTGGTTATCGGTTTGGTACTTGCAAGTGTCGTTCAGTGGGAAGCCTTGAAAGGCCGCTCTGTATACCGATTACTGCTGATTCTTCCGTATGCGGTACCAGCGTTTATCTCTATCTTGATCTTTAAAGGTCTCTTCAACCAGAGCTTTGGTGAGATCAACATGTTGTTGGAAGGGCTGTTTGGTATTAGCCCTGCGTGGTTCTCAGACCCATTCATGGCGAAAACCATGATCCTAGTGGTCAACACTTGGTTGGGTTTCCCTTACATGATGATTCTTTGTATGGGGTTACTGAAAGCTATTCCTGAAGATCTGTACGAAGCATCGGCTATTGATGGCGCAAACTTCATCACTAACTTCACTCGCATTACATTGCCGATGATGCTGAAACCATTGACGCCACTGCTGATTGCTAGCTTCGCGTTTAACTTCAACAACTTTGTACTTATCCAGCTATTGACGGGTGGTGGTCCAAACATGATTGGCACATCAGAGCCAGCAGGTTACACGGACTTACTTGTAAGCTACACGTACCGCATCGCCTTTGAAGGTGCTGGTGGTCAAGACTTCGGTCTAGCAAGTGCAGTTGCAACGCTTATCTTCCTATTGGTTGGCGCACTAGCACTATTGAACCTACGTGTTACTAAAGTAGCTCAGGATTAAGGAGACAGAACAATGGCAATGGTACAAGGCAAGTCATTAAAATATCGTGTTTGGGCTACGCATATCGCAATGTGGGCGTTCCTAGCGCTGATTATCTTCCCACTGTTGATGATCATTGCGATCTCATTCCGTGAAGGTAACTTTGCAACGGGTAGCCTTATCCCAGACAACCCAACGCTAGACCACTGGAAACTGGCGCTAGGTATATCAGTAACAAACGCAGATGGCTCAATTACACCACCTCCATTCCCAGTCATGACTTGGTTGTGGAACTCAGTAAAAGTTGGCGGAATCTCAGCTATCTTGATTGTGGCGCTATCAACAACATCAGCTTATGCGTTTGCTCGTATGAAGTTCAAAGGCAAGAACACTATCCTGAAAGCGATGATGATCTTCCAAATGTTCCCTGCAGTATTGGCATTGGTTGCCCTATACGCATTATTTGACAAGCTAGGTCAGTACATTCCGTTCCTAGGTTTGAACACGCACGGTGGTTTGATCTTCGCTTACTTAGGCGGTATTGCGCTTCACGTATGGACAATCAAAGGCTACTTTGAAAGTATCGATTCTTCATTAGAAGAAGCAGCAGCGCTTGATGGTGCAACGCCTTGGCAAGCATTCCGCCTGGTACTACTTCCACTGTCAGTGCCAATTTTAGCGGTAGTGTTTATCTTGTCATTTATCATGGTGATAGGCGAAGTTCCGGTAGCATCACTACTGCTATCTGATGTAAACTCGTACACTCTTGCGGTTGGTATGCAGCAGTACTTGTACCCTCAGAACTACTTGTGGGGCGACTTTGCGGCAGCAGCAGTGCTCTCAGCTGTACCAATCACAGCAGTATTCTTACTGGCGCAACGCTGGCTTGTTGGTGGTCTAACGGCTGGTGGTGTGAAAGGTTAATCTTGGTTGGTCACTAAGATACAAAAGAATAACTAGAAAAGGGCGACCATTAGGTCGCCCTTATATTTAGCATCGATATTACACTTTTGGTTTGGCCGCCGATCAGTAATATCTCGCTTTCATTGGCGTTACGCATAGCTGGCTGTTAGCTTAGTTCCTTACGCTTTAATCACTAACAGTTTCTTGTAACCATAACCTGAGTTTAGACTCAGGTTTTTTTATGCCTATAGATTCATTTTGTATTTATAACAGACACAGACTAACCAGTTTGCAATGCATTACACAGTGGCATCCGAATGACGTGCGTATCACTTCACATAATTAGTGTAGGGGTATTCGAAAGGGAACGGTGATGTAATCAGGGGAGGGCTTTAAAACTCGCGGCTAGATGGCGCACAGCCTACATATTGCAGCAGTGTGTACAAACTCTCTTGTTGCAATGCGACACGACGAAAAAGATCGGCGAATGTGGTATCGCCACCAAAGCAGGTCTGGATGTAGTGGTTAATTTCGTCTTCGTTATAACCTTCCACATACATGGTGCGCACCCATTGGTACTCGACCGCCTTTAAATTGGTCAATGTCTTTTCACTTAATGTGGTCTCTTTTAATCTCAAGATCCAAACTCTATCCAACGCTAAAATTGTGCGTGGATTTAATCAAATCAAAGTGAAAGATTTATGACAATTTGAATCTAGTGTGAAGTGAATGACAGAACCATGACATTACTTCACACGGATGGGGAGCAAACGATTATTTGATAATCAGTTTGGGACCTTGTGGTGGGACAAGTTATTTGAACGGTTTGATCTATTTGAGATATTTGACGTGCGCTTCCATCTCTTCGCCAATTTGCTTACGCATGTTCATCAAGCGAATAGCCGATTGTTCTAATGCTTTGTCCTCATCCGACGCAGGAATCCACTTTGGTACATCGGTTGGCTTTCCGTCTTCATCGACCGCAACCATGATGACGATACAATGCGTCGTTAGGCGGTTTTTTAACTCTTTTGGATCGCTCGCTTGCACATCAATCGCGATATGCATTGAGCTACGACCTGTGTAAATGACCTTCGCGCTGACTTCGACTAAGTTACCGACATGAATTGGCGCAACAAAGCGAATACCACCCGCATACGCTGTGATGCAGTACTTGCCACTCCAAGCCGCGCTGCACGCGTAAGCTGCCAAGTCGATCCATTTCATCACGGCGCCACCGTGCACTTTACCACCGAAGTTTACGTCTCCTGGTTCAGCAAGAAAACGAAGGGTAATATCTCTTTGACCACTGCTCATCTGTCATTCCTTTGTGCGTTGTTACTAACTTCAATGTATCAATAAGGAATCGATACTGGAATAGCTAATGCAACAAAATATTAACTTTTCTATCAACGTTTCAGATAAAGCCGTCAGATACAAAAAGCCACGCTAATGACCGTGGCTTATGAGATTGAATTATGATGTCGCTGGTGGTAAATCTGGGCTTGGCGATTGCATCTTCTTGCGAATCTTAATTTGCGACAAGATAACGCCAGAGATAACCAGCATGCCGCCAATGATGTGGTAAACATGCACTTCTTCGCCGAGCATAGTCGAAGCTAAAGCTACCGAGACCACAGGCATCAGGTTCATGAACATGGCACTAGAATCCGCGCCAATCAAATCAATCGCTTTCACCCACATTAAAGGCGCGAAGATAGAGGCAGCAATGCCCGCATAAGCAATCAACGGTAGCGCACTTTGGTTAGGTAGAAGTTGCTCACTGCTCAACCACAAGGGAGTTAGCATAACCAGCGAGAAAAAGCCCTGCATATATACCAAGGTCATGCTGCTGAAAGGCATTTTCCAGCGCTTTAGTAGCACACAGTAAATCGCGTAACAAAGGGCGGCTAACAGCATCAGACTATCACCTTGCGTCATGTCTTGATGTAGGAAGTAGGTAATGTCACCGTGACCCAGCATAAACGCCAAACCGCCTAATGAAATCACACCACCTGCCACACTCAGCATGGAAATTGACTTGCCCAACAAAGGCACACTCAAGAAAACGCTGATCAAAGGAACCAGAGAGGTGATCAGTGCCATGTTAGAAGCGGTTGTAGTAAGACCTGCGTAATACCCTAGCGATTGGTTTAGTACCATGCCCAGTAGTGCAAGACATGCTAGCTTACCAAGGTATGGACGAATCACATGACGCAGTCTGATCACCGCAGGTAAGCAAAATGGTGTTAGAAGCACCATGGCAACAAACCAACGGTAGAAGCTCATTGCGCTCGGTTCGATGGCACTTGCTGCCATTTTATTTACGATGGAATTCCCACCCCAAATCATGACAGTAAAAAACGGAAGCAAATAAACCATGAGAACCTCATCGCAGAATAATTGATGGCGCTAGTCTGACAGGTCTTTATAATGAAAAGTATCTCTGGAAAGACATAGTAAGCGATAGGAAGACAAATTTGAAAAAGAGCACTAGGAATCTTCATCCGTCATTATCGATTGATAGAGCACCATCAGATGTATTTATGAATTTTGAGGCCTTCCTGTCGAACACGGAAACTCGTATTCATAGTCATCCATGGGGGCAAGTTCAACTAATCAGTGGTGGTATCTTAGAAATGGATGCGGAGGATACTCGCTTCTTAGCTCCTCCTCATCTTGCGATTTGGGTGCCAGCGGGTATTCGACATAAGAGCTATAACCGCAAACCATTGGAATACTGCTCTTTAAATATTGCACCAGAGTTGACGAAGCACTTCCCTTCCAAAACCAGTTTGATCAAAGTGACGCCCATTGTCTCGGCGATTGTAGAAGATTTCCGTCAGCGCGATATTAATGTTGCTCAAAATGAAGAAGATAAGCGTCTTGTCCAAGTCCTTCTCGATCAGCTAGCCAAACAAGAAGTTGAGCATCACTTCTTGCCAACCACTGACAATAAGTACTTAGAGCCAATCTTAAAAGCTGTTGAAGAAGCACCAACGGATGAAATTAGTTTAGGAGAATGGGCGGAGAAGGTTCATACCACCGAGCGTACGTTAGCTCGCCATTGCCAAAGTGAGTTAGGGATGAGTTTTACTGAATGGCGATTGCGAGTTCGTTATCTGCACTCGATGGAGCTATTAAGAAAAGGACAAACCGTGAAAGAGGTGGCGTTGACGTTAGGCTATAACCAAGCTAGTCCTTTCATCGCAATGTTCAAAAAATACTCCGGCATTACACCGGAGCAATATAAGAACCGCTTGTTATAGCTGAGCGAGCACGTAGTCTAAGCCGCCTACAACTGCTGCAACTTGAGCGTCGTTACACTCTTCATCAGTCACTTTCGGGCTGTCTGGGTAAACTTCCGTAGTGGTGCCGTAAGTGCAGTTGGTTACGCCGCCACACAAACCCAGTTTCACCATTGGGTAATTAATCACACCAAATTGCACCACTGGCGAGCCAATGATTTCGCCTTTATCGTCAGCAGGTGCAATATGCGTTACCTTCGCTACTGACTCGATGACTGCTTTTTGGAACTCAGGTTGCGGGTTTTCTGTATCACCAACTGTGTAGAAACCGTCTGGGATCATGCCTTCGATGTATTCAAGACCATCACGTGCTGCAAGTGCAGGGCGGAATTCGGTCTCGTCAGAATCGGTGGTTTCGTGCAGGTCGATGTGCATTAGAACATCACCTAAGGTCGCAACAAGCTTAATCAAGTTAGCTGACTCTTCCGCAGGGCTATTTGCGTAGAAAGAGCGGTTTGGGTCAATCGCATTTGGATTCCAGCGGTTGATCACCTCGTACCCCCAAGGGCTGACACATGGTGCAACGACAATATTGAAGTGTTCTGCATAACGTTCAGCTTGTGTATCAACAAACTTCAGTGCGCCGTGCACACCACTTGTCTCGTAGCCGTGTACGCCGCCAGTGACCAAAACAACAGGTTTTGCTGCATCCCAGTTACGAGTCTTGATACAAAACAGAGGGAAGCGTGCCTCGTCGTAAGAAAGTGCGTCGTATTGCTCAACATCAAAACGCTCGCG
Source organism: Vibrio sp. M260121 (assembly GCF_036533715.1). Classification (NCBI taxonomy): domain Bacteria; kingdom Pseudomonadati; phylum Pseudomonadota; class Gammaproteobacteria; order Vibrionales; family Vibrionaceae; genus Vibrio; species Vibrio sp. M260121. Next base: position 106,564 of record NZ_JATABF010000007.1, read on the forward strand.
AAGGGCATCAATCTTCGTCACGACTTCTTCTTGGTAGCTACGTTTTACGTCACGTTGCTCACACCAAGCTTTGCGTTCTGCTTCGCCCCATGGCTGACCTGGGGTACCGATTGGGTAAGTGTATCCGCTTTTCATCTATACTTTTCTTTTGTGTGCTTGAAAGGTAAGACAAGACTAGTCCTGTCTCAAAGCCACATCAACACAAAACACAATTTGTGACTTTATTCTTTGCAGAATCATAACTTTGCTGAGTGATTTAATGGTGTTACATTTTGTTACTTATTCAATTCCATAAAAGAGATAAATAAATGGCTGGAGCAAGCTTACTGACACTGTTGGATGACATTGCAGCTGTATTGGATGATGTCGCATTGATGTCAAAGGTAGCGGCGAAAAAGACCGCAGGTGTATTGGGCGACGATTTAGCGCTAAACGCGCAGCAAGTATCGGGTGTTGCTGCCGAACGAGAAATTCCAGTGGTATGGGCAGTCGCGAAAGGTTCATTTAAAAACAAGCTGATACTGGTGCCTGCGGCGTTGCTCATTAGTGCGTTTATTCCTTGGCTGATCATGCCATTACTCTTGATTGGCGGTTTGTTTCTCTGCTTTGAAGGTGCAGAGAAGATCTTAGAGAAACTGTTCCCTCATGCTCATCAGCATGAAGATAATGCGGGAGAGTCCTCTGAGACGGGCGAATCTGTGGAAGAGTATGAAAAGAGAAAAGTGGCGGGCGCGATCCGTACTGACTTTATTTTGTCAGCTGAAATCATCGTGATTGCGTTAGGCACCGTCACAGGAACAAGTATCGTGACGCAGATTTTGGTAGTAAGCCTAATTGCGATCTTAATGACCATTGGTGTCTACGGTTTAGTGGCTGGCATTGTTAAGCTCGATGATTTGGGTTTCTATCTAGAGCGTAAATCCAATGGCGAAGGTCTGAAAGCCAAACTCGGTGGTGCGTTAGTGGCGTTCGCCCCGAAACTGATGAAGATGCTTGCGATTGTTGGTACTGCAGCAATGTTCTTGGTTGGCGGTGGTATTGTTGTTCATAACGTCCCTGCGATTCATCACCTGATTGAGCCTATCATTATGGACTTCCGTGGTCACACCATCGCTACTGCGATCGTACCGACACTGCTTAACGGTGTGATTGGTCTCATTGCTGGCTTGATTGTAGTTGCTGCTTGGACTGTGGTTGAAAAGGTTCGCGGTAAATAAGCGCGAGTTCAGTTTGTTGGGGCTGTATTAAAGCCAAAAGAAAAGGGTCATGCCTTTCCATATCGAATATGGTGGCATGACCCTTTTTCATTTCTTGAGGGTGATTACTTCACTTCCCACTCAATTTTTTCATTTGCGCGGATTGGCACAACGATGTCGCTGCCAAATGGCATCGTTTCTGGTACATCCCACGCTGCTTTTTCTAGCGTGACTGTATCTGTGTTACGAGCAATGCCGTAAAAATCAGGGCCATTCAAGCTTGCGAATGCTTCTAGGTTTTCTAGCTTGCCTTCGTTCTCAAACACTTCTGCATAAAGCTCTAGCGCTGCGTGTGCAGTGTAAGACCCAGCACAACCACATGCCGACTCTTTTGCGCCTTTTGCGTGTGGTGCTGAATCCGTACCTAGGAAGAATTTCTTGCTGCCGCTTGTTGCTGCTTCGATAAGCGCTTGTTGGTGGGTATTGCGCTTAAGAATTGGCAGGCAGTAGAAGTGTGGCTTAATGCCGCCGACTAGCATGTGGTTACGGTTGAACAGCAGGTGGTGAGCGGTGATAGTTGCTGCAACGTTGTCGGAAGCGTTGTTTACGAAGTTAGCCGCATCCGCAGTCGTGATGTGCTCAAGAACGATTTTTAGGTTAGGGAAGTCGTTGACGATAGGAGCAAGAACCGTGTCTAGGAATTCCTTCTCACGGTCAAAAATATCAACGTGGTTGTGAGTCACTTCACCATGAACCAAAAGCAGCATGCCAACTTCTTCCATCGCTTCAAAAACGTGGTAGATGTTCTTTGCGTCGGTTACGCCAGAATCAGAGTTGGTGGTTGCGCCTGCTGGATAAAGCTTTGCTGCAACAATTTTGCCTGTCGCTTTAGCTTTGCGGATTTCGTCTGGCGTGGTGTTGTCTGTTAGGTAAAGCGCCATAAGAGGTTCGAATTGCTCACCGTGTTGTTCAGCAAGGATGCGATCACGGTAGGCTAGCGCCATTTCAGTATTAGTCACTGGTGGGACGGTGTTTGGCATGATCAGTGCGCGGCCGTTATAACGGCTAATATCGCGAACGGTATCTTTTAGAACTTCACCATCGCGTAAATGAACGTGCCAGTCGTCAGGACGAGTAATAGTCAGTGTTGTCATTAATTGCTCCCACCATTTAAAAGTTATGTTTGGAGCCTAAACGCTGCATTTACCTCAAGAGCAAACGCTTGCGCTTAGGCGACAGGATGATAGTGGAATTGCACTTTCATTTCATCCCATTTTTCACATTTCTTTTCGGCAGGAGCTCAGTTGATTACTTCATCGTCAACCAAAGCGCGTGAATGGTGCCAGGTAGGAAGAAGAAGAACGTTAGGATCAGGTTGATGAAGAAGTCTTTCTCTAGACCTTTTTCCATGTAAACCGCCACTGGTGGAAGGAAGATACAAAGTAGAATTAGAATCAGTTTATTAGTATCCATGGTCTATGCTCCGGATAGGTTATGTTTAGTGTCAAAAAGTTGGCGAATTATGTGTGCGATGTCACGTTTTAGCAATCCTTATTTCGTCAATACTGTGCAAAATTATGGAACTCTGTTCATAAAGTGAGACAAAAAAGACCGCTAAAGAGGGGCAGCGCCAACCACCTTGGGAAGATACCTTATAAAAATTGAGTTTTTATAGGCACTTGGGTCATCAGTCTTATAAGGATATGATAGTCCAATAATGAGAAAGTACCTGTAGGAAGAAGGCTATGTCGCAATCAGTTTTGTCCCAAATTAATGTTTTTCCAGTTAAATCTGTCGGAGGTGTTGCCTTATCTTCCGCTTGGGTAGAAAAACAAGGATTGAGTTTTGATCGTCGATTTATGATTGCGACATCAGATGGTTCAATGGTGACCGCTCGAAAATTCCCTCAAATGGTGACCATTAAGTCAGCGTTGTTGCCCGATGGCGTGGTGTTTACCAGTCTTGGTGAAGAGCCACTAAAGATTTGTTATCAAGATTTCAAAATGCAGGAAGCGCCCGCAACGGTTTGGAAAGACAGTTTTACGGCATACACCACCACGGACGAAGCGGATGATTGGTTTAGTAAAGTGTTAGGTCTTCGCGTTGAGTTACTTTTTACTGGTGAGCAATCCAATCGTGTAAGAGAGAAGTTGGGCCACAACGTTAGCTTTGCTGACGGTTATCCAGTGCTTGTTATCAGTGAAGCATCGCTGGAAGAGTTAAATCGCAGAAGCTCTGAACAGCACTCAATGGATCAATTTCGAACCAACCTAGTGGTATCTAATACCAAGCCATTTGAAGAAGATTCATGGAAACGTATTCGCATTGGTGAAGTCGAATTTGAATCTGTAAAACCTTGTGAGCGTTGCATTCTAACCACCGTTAACACTCAACGCGGTACATTCCGAGAAAGCAAAGAACCACTTAAAACACTGCAAGAGTTCCGTGCGAATGAGCGTGGCGGGGTGTTCTTTGGCCAAAACCTTGTTGCTCTTAATGAAGGCATTATACGCTCTGGTGACAAAGTTGAAGTACTTGAATACAAAGAGCCAGAGTTTTATCCAGACAATTCTCCTAATCGAATGACGCTAACTTGTGTGGAACGAGAAGAGATTGCGCGAGACTTCGTCACCTTATGGCTTGAGCCAAGTAAAGGTCAGTTACCAACGTACTTACCGGGTCAACATTTACCTATCGAAGTGGATATAGAAGGCAAGAAAGTAGGGCGTCGCTACACCTTGTCATCTAGCCCATCTCGCCCGGGTCGCTACGCGATTTCGGTTAAGCGCGTTTCTGGTGGGCGTGTGTCTAATTCACTGCTTGATAATCTGCAAGTTGGGGATGTGCTGGAAGCTGAAACGCCAGATGGTCAATTTCATCTAAAAGAGCATTCCGTTCAGCCTCTGCTTCTACTGTCTGCGGGCAGCGGTGTAACACCAATGCTGTCAATGGTTCGTTACTTAGCTGATCACAACCAACTTGATGATGTGGTGTTCTACCATCAGTGCAGCAGCGAGATTGATATCCCATGTAAAGATGAGCTCGATGAACTAAAACGTCAGCATCCGGGATTAGATGTGAAGATTTGCTTAACTCAACCTGCGGTGGATTGGTTTGGTCTTAAGGGGCGAATCAGCTTATCCCATATAAAACAGATCAAAGATGTTGAACAACGACAAGTGTTCGTTTGTGGTCCAGATGGTTTTATGCAAAAGGCGAAAAACCTTCTACTCAAAAAAGGTCTACCAGAAGATAACTATCATCAAGAAGCATTCGGCGTTGCGGCTACCACAGCGAAGCCAGAGAAAAGTGTGGAGATTGAATTCAACGGCTTTAAGTTGATGGGTAACAACCAGCAAACGCTACTTGAGCAAGTAGAGAATGCAGGTAAAAGCATTAGCAACAGCTGTCGAGCAGGCTTGTGCGGTGCTTGTAAGGTTCAATTAGAATCAGGGTTGGTCGATCACCCAGATGTACCTGCTATCAGCGCAGAGGAGCGTGCGATGGGTAAAGTGTTGGCATGTTGTGCTATCCCACAAACGGACGTGACACTCGTAGACTGAACGCCTTAAAAATAAACCGTAACAAACAAAAACGCCGCTAACTTAGCGGCGTTTTTCTATTTAACTCAGAGCGGTTTCAAAAACAGATCGCTCAGGGATACAATCATAAACTAGTCGTAGATCGTCGGGATCGGCTGACGTTTGTGCTGAGTCATTTTGTAGATAGCTACAAGACGATCACTCACTTCTTGCGATACAGGCTTACCTTCTAGGAAGTCATCGATCTGCTCGTAAGTCAGGCTCAAAGCATCTTCATCTGCTTTTTGTGGCGCAAGTTCTTCTAAGTCTGCAGTCGGCACTTTATTCACCAGTTGTTCAGGTGCACCTAATGTTGCAGCCACTTCACGGACTTGACGTTTGCTTAAGCCGAATAGCGGTGCCATATCGCACGCGCCATCACCGAACTTAGTGTAAAAACCAGTGATGTTTTCTGCTGAGTGATCAGTACCAAGAACCAAGCCACCAACGTAACCAGCGATTTCGTATTGAGCGACCATGCGTGCACGCGCTTTTACGTTACCCTTCACGAAGTCCACTTTTGCAGCATCCGTTGGAAGAAGGTCTGTTCCTTCAAGTGCGACGTGAGAAGCGGCATGGAGACCATCGACACCAGCTTTAATGTTTACTGATACAGAGTGCGTTGGTTGGATGAAAGAAAGTGCGAGCTGTGCTTCGTCTTCATCTTTTTGCTCACCGTAAGGCAAACGAACGGCGATAAACTGGTAGCTATTGTCGCCAGCTTTTTCGTTCAGTTGGTCTACAGCCAGTTGAGCCAAACGACCACATGTCGTCGAGTCAACGCCACCGCTGATGCCAAGAACAAGAGACTTACAGCCTGCTTCTTGCAATTTACGCTTGATAAAAGCGACACGGCGTTCAATTTCGAAATGCGGATCGATAGAAGGGAGTACTCGCATTTCATCGCGGATGGATTGTTCCATTTAGGGTTCCTTTTCCTGCAAATATGTACGACACCAAATGAGTGTGAATAAATTCATACTGCGGCAGGCGTTTATAGCTCAAAAATGGTGAGAAACCATGCAGTTGATATTCATAAACGTCGCTTTAGTGTCAAAAAGCTCTAAAGATTAGTAGTATCATACCGAAATCATCGGATTAGAAAACTCTCTTCAACCAGGTAATCACCGGATATGAAAAAAATCGCCGTTTTTGGCAGCGCATTTAACCCGCCAAGCTTAGGTCACAAGAGTGTGATCGAGTCACTGAGCCACTTTGATCTCGTGCTACTTGAGCCAAGCATTGCACACGCTTGGGGCAAAAATATGTTGGATTACCCAATTCGGTGCAAACTGGTTGATGCCTTCATTAAGGACTTGGGGCTTTCTAATGTTCAACGCTCTGACCTGGAGCAAGCTTTGTACCAGCCTGGACAAAGTGTGACGACTTTTGCGTTATTAGAAAAAATTCAAGAAATCCACATGCAAGCCGATATAACTTTTGTCATAGGTCCTGATAATTTTTTCAAATTTGCTAAATTTTACAGAGCAGAAGAAATAACCGAACGTTGGACTGTGATGGCGTGTCCTGAAAAAGTCAAAATCAGAAGCACGGACATTCGTAATGCACTGTTAGAGGGTGAAGACATCAGTGCATTCACGACACCAACGGTCAATAAACTATTACTAAGCGAAGGCTTATACAAACAATCGTAATCTGAAAACGAAGAGGTCAGATTTTCATGGTCAGAGTTGTGGTACTTAGTGCATGCGCGCTGCTTGTGGCAACACAGGCTAGCTCTGCTTGTAACTATTTATCTGATCGTTCCGTCGTGTTTGCTGATAACACCATGCCTATCTGTGAAGATATTTTTGATAGCGTGGGTGTGTTAAGTATGGACACGATCAACTGGTACATTGCTGAAAAGTCGATTGAGGGGCCTACAGAGAGCTATTGGGATCAGTGGGCAATCAAATCGGAAGACACGCCGATTCTTACTCAGAATCTAGAAAGTAACTACTTTGGTCTTGGGCTTTGGATGCCAGAAGAACTGAGGGATGAAGAGGCGAAGATGAGCACAGAAGAGTGGCTAAAAAGCCATGGTTTGATGTTCAGCGTCGGTTTTGGTGATAAGAGCGGTGATGAACCAAGAATGCGTTTTGATTACCGCTGGCACGAATACTACGACGCCGATTGGATGATGCAGATAGAAGTGCCGTTTTAACCGAATTCAAAACAAAAAGGACGTACTGAGCACGTCCTTTTTTACATTCTTTTCTTCATTAGCTTTTATAGCGCTTCCCCAAACACTAAAAAACACAACTGTTCGTATTCTTCGTCGTTGTTGTTGAACAATTTCGCGACGATGTCCGCTTGCTTTTTGCCTGACAACTTCATCTTACGTGCTTCTCTTAAGGTCAAGACAAGACAAAGCTCTATCGAAATTGAAGAATCACAACCCGGCTTCCACTTATTAATCGAGTCTGTCAGTGGAGAGCTGGTCAACATTGGCTTTAGTGTCAGAACTTCATGTCTAACAACTGCCAGTAAATCCATCTGGTGTTCGCTACGTGCTTTTGTTGTCACCAACTTTTCAATCAACGCTGACAATAGAGCAGATGGCTTCACGTAACCTGCTTGTTGAGCAAATGCGTCAGTTAAGCGCACAGAAAAGTCACAGCGAGTTACTCGCGTGTTAGGCAAAAAGGTGAGGGAGCTCAAACATCCCTGAGGAATCCAGAAATACTGGCCCGGTTCAATGGCATACTCATGTTTACCCAATTTAATGATCGCCAAACCTTCTACTACTGATAGTAAGCTGTGTTTTAGCGCTTTTTTACGCGCAGCAACATTAAGAAAAGGGTAATTAGCGTCGTGAAATTCAATTGCGTAGTTCATTGTGAATACCAGAGTTTTTGGGGCGCTAAGGGTAACGCTAAACCCCTAAATTGCCAACCGGATAACAGATTTTTTTGCGAATAGAAATTGTAATGGTACTGGTATGACCATGTTAAAAGTATGGTCTGAATTGCTGCGGGTTGGCAAAACAATGCGTAAAATGTGCCAGCTCTTTTTGAAATGAATTGAATAATGACTGCCAATACCGATCCTTATATTGAAATTCGTCCATATAACGACGAAGAAATCCCAGCTGCGCTGGACCGCCTGATCAAAGACGATGAGTTTATCAGCGCGATTTTAAACCACCGTTTTGCAAACAAAGCGGCGTGGTTCAAAACTCTCATGAGTCCGATTATCCGTGTCTACTTAAAAGCGAAGTGGAGCAAATTGGATTCTGTAGAGGCAATTCAGCTGGAAGTGAAGAAGTATCTTCAAGATACGCTTAATCGCACCACTGATGGCGTGACGTTTTCTGGTCTTGACCAACTGGACAAGAATACGTCTTACTTATTTGTTTCTAACCACCGTGATATCGCGATGGATCCTGCTCTCGTAAACTACGGTTTGCACCAAACGGATCATCGTACAGTGCGTATTGCAATTGGTGACAACCTGCTTAAGAAGCCTTGTGCGACTGAGCTAATGAGACTGAACAAAAGCTTTATCGTTAAACGCTCGGCGAAAGCGCCGCGTGAAATGATGAAAGCGTTAGGCTTGCTATCAAGCTACATCAAGCACTCTCTTGATACCGGCAACTCGATTTGGATTGCGCAAAAAGAAGGTCGTGCCAAAGATGGTAATGACTTTACTGATCCTGCCATCTTAAAGATGTTTCATGTTGAAGGGCGTAAGCAAAAAGTAAGCTTTGGTGAATACACGCGTTCATTGAAGATTGTGCCTGTTTCCATCTCTTACCAGAATGACCCTTGTGACATCGCAAAAGCCAAAGAGCTGTATGAGAAAGCAGAGAATGGTAGTTACGAGAAAGGCGAATTCGAAGATATCGAAAGCATCATCCAAGGTATCGTTGGTTACAAAGGTAAAGTGCACGTTGCATTTGGTGATGTGATTGATCAAGAGTTTGAGACTCCGGACGAACTTGCGAACGAAATCGATCGTCAGATTCACAATAACTATCGTGTGTTCCCAATCAACCTGCTTGCTGCGGGTCGTGAAGATGAATCGATTACGGAGTCGGTAAAGTCTCAGTTGCAAGAGAAGCTGGAGCAACTGCCTAACGGTGCTCACAGTTACTTGGTGGCAAGTTACGCTAACCCAGTAAACAACCAAGAATGATTTAAACTTCGCTCAGTGCTTTGCAATAAAGCACTGAGTGCTTGGTTTTAGGAAGGAGTTTTCATCTAACCATTTCTATGGTGCAACTGCGCCACCTAGGGTCAAATTCGTTGGCCATTTCGTAACTCGATTTCCCCCCAAAAAGATATTGCCTTTTACTGTCATGGTGTCTGGAAATTCTGTCAGTTTAGAACCACCTATGTACAGGTTACCATCCACGATTAAACCTTCCGGGAGTTCGATAAGCGGCGTACGAATGACGCTTAGATCGCCTTTGACTCTTAATCTTGCAGGCAAACTGGTTAACGGTGTATCGGTTAAGTTTAAATAGCCGCCTAATTTGACACCGCGTGGCCAGCGCTCAATCTTACTACCGAGTAAGTTCGCGTAACCCTTAATTTTCACCCCTGGTCTTATCGTTTTTAATGCGCTGTTGGTGGCTTCTAGGCTTCCTTGAACATCCAACCCTCTAGGTAATTTGGTGATTGGTGTTTGTGAAATGTTTAGGTTGCCTTTAACAACCAACCCATCAGGTATCGTAGTATAGGGCTTATTACGAAGGTTAATGTTGCCATAGTTATCGGTATGGCCAAATTTGGCATAATAATCGAGCTCATAAGCGATGGATGAGCAGGAAAAAGCCGTCAGAGCGAGTGAGATAAGTAAAGCGCGCATAACCGATACAGTATTGATGATAAGTCGAAAAGGATAACGTAAAGCGTGTTAGGCCGCTACAGCCCAATGTCTCAAGAATATGAGATGCTGCCAAGAACGTGAAACGTTTCTTTGCTAACTTATGTGGTCTTCATTGAGGGGATATTCATGAACTTAAGAACGATTTCTATGCTGGTGGCGAGTACTGCTATGGCCTTCTCAGGCGTTGTATTAGCAAAATCTTACAGTACACCAGATACAAAGGCTCTAGTAGTGGCAGACGGGAAGCTAGGACAGCGGGTTTGTTACTACGACGATAAGGCATACACGACAGGGGCGGTGCTAAACATAGATGGCGTATTGCTCGTGTGTACCGATGAGAATGACTTTGAAACCAACGGTTCACTGAAGTGGGTTGTGTTTCAGAAAGACAACCAGTAACAAGCCAATCAAGCATTAAAAAAGCGAGCTAAGAGCTCGCTTTTATCTATATGTCGATTATATATCGATGATTAACGCGCTAGAGAGCGAGTCTTTAGTTCAAAGATAAGCTTTTCAGCACTTACTTCAAACTTGAATCGAGCCGTTAGCTCTTTAGATTCTTCTGTCAGTTCTGAAACGTTGTATTCAACGTCAGCACAAACTTGTGTTGCTAGTTCGATGTATTTCGCCAACTCAGCTTCTAGTGCTGCTTTAGTCTCTGCGAAAATCGTTACGTCGGCAACATCGTCACCTTCTTTGATGATAAACCCCATTTCACCAGCGCAACCGCAAGCTTCACATACTTGGTTTTCTTCTAATTCGACACTCATAACGAATCCTCTTGTAAATACTGTGGGTATTCTATCAGGTATTTGATCTCTATCTACAAAAATGAATGATTTTGGATAAAAAAGGCACGGTATGTTATGTTGTTAACAGTGAGTTAGTTAATTTTATTAGAACTTCCTTAAGGAAATTAATGTGATATGTATCAATATTTAAAATCAATTAACCTAGATATTCGTGAGATTTTTGTCAGGTTAGTTGAACTGGGGGTCAATTTATAAGACTATTTCCGGATTAATCATTTTTACATAATTATCATTCTTAGCCTGAGAATAGTTTCGATGAATGATTTGGTGCAAGGTTTTGATGGAGTGGACTTTTCGCCATATTTTGAGTCACATGTATTGACAGAAATGTCACTGTAAATTGCACGTTACGCAGTGCACTTTAGTTATGATTGGTCCTCTGATTTGTTGTTAGAGGCATACAGTACATAATGCTGAGGATGATTTTCATTCTGGCCTCATTTAATTGTGAGTTAGATGGATTTACAAAGAGAAGAGCTTAAAATATGCCAAAGCGTAGTAAAGAAGATACCGAAATCACTATCCAGAAAATCATGGATGCCGTTGTTGATCAGCTTCTAAGACTTGGTTATGACAAAATGTCTTACACCACGTTAAGTCAACAAACAGGTGTATCGCGTACAGGTATTAGCCACCATTTCCCTAAGAAAACGGACTTTACCGCCGCGTTAGACGGTCGTATCTTCAAAATGTTCGTAGAACATCTAGAATTTGATAAAGGTCTGGATGCGTTCTCTAAGAGCTGGATTAAGGCTCTAGAAGATACTGAATTCTTAGCGATCTTGCGTCTATTGTTCCACCATATTGTTACTTCAGAAAGCGCACATGAGTTTGCTGCAAATGGCATCGACCGTTTGTACAAGATGGCAGAAAGCCAATTTGGTGCAGGTAGCGACAAAGAGCTAGAGTGGTTGATTGGTCGTTCGTTGATTCAAATGAGCAAATAACCCCAAAACAAAAAGCCCCGCAACGTTGCGGGGCTTTTTTGTATGCCTATCATTTGTAATGGACAAACAAGGGCTTAAACGCGCTGATTAAGCCGCTGCGTGTACTTGAGGGAAATCCAAGGTTGGGTGCTTAGTCACGATTGAGCGGTAACCATAGACTTGCTCAATGCGTTCTGGAGTTAGTGCATTCCAAGGTGTGTCATCACATACTAACTTACCATCATGCAACAGAACTAAGCGGTCTGCATATTGAGAAGCTAAGTTCAAATCATGCAACACAATCACGACGGCAGCATTATTCTCTTTGGCTGCTGCGCGAGCAATTTTTAAGGTGTTGTGCTGGTGAGCCAAATCCAAAGCGGAAGTTGGCTCATCTAACATCAAGATTTTCTTATCGCCAGACTGATGAAGCTGAGTGAGAACACGTGCTAAATGCAAACGCTGCTTTTCGCCACCAGATAGAGCAGGGTAGAGGCTGTCAGCTAAATGCAAAACATCAGTTTGTTGCATGTAATGTAACGCGAGTTCACTGGTTTCTTTATTGGAGATAGAAAGAGGGATTGCTCCGAGCTCAATCACTTCTCTCGCTAAGAATGGAAACGTCAATGTGCTGTGTTGCGGCAACATAGCGACGTGTTTTGCACTCTCTGCAGGTTCCCAATCATTCTTTTGGGTACCAAAGAATTCGATATCATTTTGAGATGGGATTTCACCACACAGCAGCTTTAATAACGTACTCTTGCCGGCTCCGTTCGGACCAAGCAATGCTGTGACTTCTCCAGCTCGAATCTCAATACTGATGTCGTCCAGAACGACACGGCTTCCGTATCGCATCGAAATATTTCTGCCCGACAAAACGGTGTTATTCATTACAGGATTTTCCCTTTTTGTTGGAACAGTAAGTAGATAAAGAATGGAGCACCAATCAGTGCAGTAACGATACCTACTGGTAATTCTGCTGGTGCAACTGCGACACGTGCAAACATATCTGCTGCCGTAAGAAGTAATGCGCCCATCAAAGCAGAAATAGGAAGCAGAGTTCGATGGTCAGGCCCTGCGAGCATACGACCTAAGTGAGGAATAACAAGGCCGATAAAGCCAATAGCGCCACAGATACTCACGGTAATCCCCACACCTATTGCAGATAACAAAATGAGCTGTCGTTTTAGCTTCTGAACGGGAACGCCCAAATGCCTTGCTTCAGATTCGCCCAGTAGGAGAGCGTTTAGCGACATCGCTTTTTTCTGGAACCAGAACATCAGCAATACCAATGTCACGGCCGCTAAGCCAATACCAGACCAATTCGCACCTGCTAGTGATCCCATAGACCACAGTGTTAAGTCACGCAGCATTTGATCATCTGCGATGAAGTTCATGAAGCCAATTGCGGCTCCTGATAATGCACTGATAGCAACACCAGCGAGAAGCATGATGGTAACGGATGTACCAAACTTACTTGTACCTAACCAGTAAACTAAAACAGTAGTGATTGCACCGCCTAAGAAAGCAAAGAAAGGCAGTGCTGCTAGGTTCATTAATGTTGGATAGTTTTGGCTAAAATCAGCAAAAACGACGATAGCAAATGCACCACCTAGCGCCGCACCAGCAGAGACACCGATGATGCCAGGCTCGGCGAGCGGGTTCCGGAACAAGCCCTGCATGACGACACCACAGATCGCTAAAATGGCACCGATAAACATGCAAAGAATAGTGCGAGGAAGTCGTATTTCGTTGATAACGAGTTGGATGTGAGGAGCAAGATCAGAGCTTGCTCCTGTTAAGCTTCGCAGGCTGTCTGCGAAGCTGATATTCATTGGACCTACAGTAATTGAAGCAACTGCGATAAAGGCTAAGATGCCGGATAAAGCAAGCAGAATAGTAGGTAAAGGGGTACGTCTTAATAGCATTGAATCTCTCTACGGGTATAGCAGCTCATTCAGGCGCTTCGCTTCAGAAAGGCTCTTTAGTCCCAAACCACCTACGAGTGCGTGACCATCAATCGTCACGATGTTTTTGTTCATCCCAGCCGGCGTAGCAGCAAGTAGAGGCATCGCTTTCAAAATGGCATCTGCACCACCCATTGTTTGGTAACTGCGGCCACTTACTAGGATTACATCAGGCTGCATTTCAACCATGGCCTCTGTAGATAGAGGTTTGTATGACGATAGTTGACCTGCCGCTGGGTTTTCGCCACCCGCAAGCTGAATGATGGCATCTGGCGTGGTTTCTGAACCTGCAACGTTTGCTGGACGGCCTTCATGAATAAGAAGGAAGAGGACTTTCTTTTTGTCAGCTTTTGCAGGTTGGTTGCTCTCAAGTGCTTTTACTTGCGTTTCAACTTCAGTCTTTAGCGCTGCTGCTTGAGTTTCACGATGCATGATGTTGGCTATTTGGTCTATGCGATCCACTAGACCTTCAACATTTGCTTCTGTGTTTACAATCTCTACATCTACACCAGCAGACTTTAGTTGCTCAAGTGTTGTGCTTGGGCCCATTTCATCAGAACCAATCACCTTAGTTGGGCTAAGTGCTAGCAAGCCTTCAGCAGACAGACGACGGTGGTAACCTACTTTTGGCAATTCCATTTCTTTTGGCAGTTGGCTGGTGACATCAACAGCAACAAGGCTGTCTTTTGCATCAAGCGCGATAAGCAATTCGGTGACAGCACTACCCGCACTAACAACACGTTCAGAAGATGGGGCTTCATTGGCAAAAAGACTCGCACTTGCCAGCATAGTGACAGCTGCTGTTAAGGCGGTGCGAACTGGAGATAGTGTTTTATTCATTAGGATGTTCTCAATCTTATGTTCTTTTATTGCGACTCTTCAGTGAGCAATTGAGTCGCTTGAATTCCGTTTTCTTGTAAAAAGCCAAGAAGCTTAACCAGTGACTGAATATCGGCGGTTTTTTCAGCGCCAATCACAATCGGTTTATCTGTTGATTTACTTTCTTCTAGCAGAGCAATTGTGAAGTTTTCCCAATCGATGTAAGACTTGCCATTGATTGCCCAGTGCGGTTCGTCTTTAAGGATGTTGACCGTAATTGATTGTTTATCAACTTCGGCAACGGCTTGGGAATCAGTGCTTGGAAGGTTGACATCCAAAGAGTCGAGCTTGACCGCCGCAGTCAACATCAAGAACACCATTACAATAAAGATAATATCCAGTAACGGGGTTAGGTCCGGTGTTAAACCATGGCTGCTATTGTCTTGAGGTGCTTTAATCATGAGCTTCTCGCTTCAACATGATCAGCAACCGTTGCGATTTCTTTGTTGTTTTCTGGAGAAACGTGTTGCAAAGAAATACCTTCTAACCAAAGGTTTACGTAGTTCAGTGTGTGCTCAAGCTTAGCGATAACACGATCAGCCCAAAGACCAATCAGTTGTGCGCCAGAAATTGCGGGCAATGCAATGATCAAACCTGCTGCGGTCGTGCGCATCGCGAGACCAAGACCATCAGCCAAATCGTTTGGTGTGATGTTACCTGTAGAAGACGCAATGCCTTTAAACATATCGATCAGGCCAAGTACCGTACCTAATAAGCCGATAAGCGGGCTGATCACGCCAATCAGAGTCAATAAACGAAGACCTGAGTGCAATTGATGGCGCTTTTCTTGTAGCCAAATCCCTGCCGCATCTTCTCGCAAAGATTTAGAAAACGAGTGATGCGCTAGCAACATTGCAACACCACGATAAAGAAGAGGGCGTTTGCCAGAAAGTTCATCCGCTAGCGCTTCGATATCTTTGTTGTTGGTCGGATCAAGATTATTCAGCTTTTGACGAATTGCGCGCTTGCCTACGCCTAGACTGATGAATACTTGAAAGAGTCTTTCCGCAATGATCATGACTGTAAGTGCAGAGCAAATAACTAAAGGCCAAGTCATAAGACCAAATTGGGTTTGTAAATGTTGTAGCTGTTCCATTATCCATCCAACTTAAAACGAACTGGGATTTGAACTCGGTGAGCAACTTTTTGCCCGCCAGAAATATGTGGTGAGAATTGCCATTGTTTGATGGCACGCAGTGCTGAAACATCGAGCATTTCAGCACCAGAAGATTCGATAAGTATTAGTTTTACTTGGTTGCCATTTTCGTCCAACCAAACCTCATAAAGTGCCACGCCTTCGATACCACGCTTACGAGCTGAACGAGGGTAACGGGGCTGAACAGGCTGGGAAACAAAAGCAGGCTGGTCAATCATCACAGGCTGAGACGTTGCACCTTTTGATTGTTCCGTTGGTGCTGCTTTTTGTTGCGGTACAGGTTCTTTTGCCACTTTCTTTTCCACTTTCTCTTTTGGCTGTGGATCTTTCTTGGCAACAGGCTTAGATGTTTGCGGCTTCTTAACTGGCTTCGGTTTTTTCTCGACTGGTTTCTTTTTGATCGCTTCTTTCTTCACGATTGGCTTTTCTACCGTCTTTTTAACCGGTTTAGGCTCTGGCTTTGGCTGAGGCTTTTTTTGTGGCTCTGGTTGTTTCTCTTCTACCACTTCTTGTGGTGTCGGTTCAGCTTGGACTGGTTTGGGAGCCGAGACTAAATTGAGGCTAACCGAGCTAGTAGGATTCCCTGCTGGCATTGCAAACACCTTCGTCTCTTGAGAGACAAAAAGCAGTGCAGCGTGCACCACTAAAGAGGCGCCTCCGGCAATGACATATCTTTTTACGTTCACGGGTAAATCTCGGTATTGCTAATCATTATCAACTTGGACTGAT
Source organism: Vibrio sp. M260121 (assembly GCF_036533715.1). Classification (NCBI taxonomy): domain Bacteria; kingdom Pseudomonadati; phylum Pseudomonadota; class Gammaproteobacteria; order Vibrionales; family Vibrionaceae; genus Vibrio; species Vibrio sp. M260121. The sequence goes on from NZ_JATABF010000007.1 coordinate 122,643, forward strand.
TATTACTTACAAAAGAAATAAGATCAATTATCAATTGCATTATCATTACGGCCAAATTATGATCTTTGCAGTTTTTTTGAAATGAGCCTCAATCCTTTGTGTGGTGGGCTTTAAGTGAGTAAATATGACCGTCGATATTTATAAATTTGACGAATCAATCCTTGGGAGTGATAGCCCCGATCCGTTGCGCTTTGCTTTTGTGAAAAAACACTCTGCGCATGCGGGTGGCAGTAGCATGCCAGTGCCGCCGCCACAACAAGGTGACATCCTATCGAGAATCACCTCGGAAACGACGACTAAGAACAATAAGCGCTGCTTATATATTCATGTTCCATTCTGTCGAGTGCGCTGTACTTTCTGTAACTTCTTCCAAAATGCTGCCAGCCGTAAGTTAGTCGATGAATACTTTGATGCTCTGATGAAAGAGCTAAAAGAGAAAGCGGCGATGCCGTGGACGCAAAGTGGCATTTTCCATGCGGTTTACATCGGCGGTGGCACGCCAACGGATCTGGCACCAGAACAAGTTCGTATTCTTGGTCAGGCCATTCACGACTACTTCCCTCTAGCAGCTGACTGCGAAATTACACTTGAAGGTCGTATCAACCGATTCTCAGACGAGTTGTATCAAGGTGCGCTCGACGGTGGATTCAATCGTTTCTCATTTGGTGTGCAGAGCTTTAATACCAAAGTTCGTCGCAGTGCTAAGCGTTTGGATGATCGCGAAGACGTATTGAATCGCGTTAGTGAGTTGGCAAAAGAAGACAAGATCCCTGTCATCATCGATTTACTTTACGGCCTGCCTTACCAAACAAAAGACGTTTTAGAGCAAGATCTTAAGGACTTCATGTCTACAGGCGCTCATGGTTTGGACCTTTATCAGTTAGTGGTTGGCGGTACAGCGCCAATGCTCAATTTGGTTGAAAAAGGCAAAATGCCGCCACCTGCAACGACACCGGAAAAAGCGGGCATGTACGAGCTTGGCGCCAAGTTTATGGCAGAGCACCACATGAAGCAGCTTAGCGTGAATCACTGGGCGATCGATAACCGTGAACGCAGCTTATACAACAGCTTAGCGAAGACCTATGCAGAAGTGCTGCCTGTCGGTTGTGGCGCGGGCGGTAACATCGGTGGTTACGGCATGATGCAGCACCGCACGCTAGACACTTACATTAAAGCTGTAAATGAAGGGCAGAGCACCATCGCAATGATGATGAAGCAAAGCCCACTTGAGCCGCTATTCGCAGCACTGAAGTCCGGCTTTGATCGAGGCATTGTTCAGGCGAGTAAGCTGCCAGCATTTATGGGCGAAGACACCTTTAATTTCCTGATGCCACTATTCAAAGTTTGGCATGACAAAGGTTTGGTCGAGTTACAAGAGCGCAGTTTAGTACTGACGTTAGCAGGTAGCTTCTGGGCAGTGTCTCTGGCTCAGGCATGTATTCAAGTACTGACTTCTGAAATGAACGAAAACGTACCAAAAGTATCTAACAATTAATCTGAAAGAAATGGAAAAAACAATGGAATCAATTAAGCAACAGGTCGAAGCCCTACTAGAACAAGAGCCGCAACTACTTCCAGCAGCAATGGCTGAGCGCCTTGGTGTATCAGAGTTTGAAGTGGTAGCTGCACTTCCTCAAGAGATGGTTGCAGTAGGTCCTGGTGAGCAAGCACAAAGCATTTTAGAAGGTCTTGTTGGTTTTGGCCCAGTAACAACTATCGTTCATTCTTTTGGTTCTATCTTTGAAGTAAAAGCGCCGTTCCCGAAAGGTAAAGTTGCTCGTGGTTACTACAACCTTATGGGCAAAGAAGGTGAGCTTCATGGCCACCTAAAACTGGATAACGTGAAAAACATTGCCTTAGTAAGTAAACCGTTTATGGGACGTGAGAGCCATTACTTTGGTTTCTTCTCTGAGTGTGGCAGCAACATCTTTAAGATTTACCTAGGCCGCAACGAGAAGCGTGAGCTAATCGAAGATCAAGTAACAGCATTCCGTGCAATGCAAGCAGAGTTCAACAAGTAGTCTCGAATGAGCATGACACTGCACTAATTCGTTAGCGCAGTGTCATTTTATTAAAGAATAACCGAGTTAAAACTCGGAACAACAAACAAGTAAAGTTAGGTATCAAAATGGATCAGCAAGTTAAACAAGAGCGTTTACAAGGTCGTCTAGGACCAGAAATCAAGGAATTTCGTCAGGAGCGTCGTACCATTCAATTGGCAACCGTTGATGCGGAAGGCCGTCCAAACGTAAGTTACGCACCATACGTTCAAAACCAGGAAGGTTACTTCGTTCTTATTTCTCAGATTGCTCGTCACGCACGCAACCTACTAGAGAATCCAAACGTATCTTTGATGATGATTGAAGACGAAGACTCGTCGAAGCAGTTGTTCGCTCGTAAGCGTCTAACGTTTGATGCGGTTGCAACCGTTGTTGAGCGCGATACTGAAATGTGGCAACAAGTTGTTGGCCAGATGGAAGAACGTTTTGGTGAGATCATTGATGGTCTGAGCCAACTAGAAGACTTCGTTCTGTTCAACCTAAAAGCAGAACAAGGTCTATTCGTAAAAGGCTTTGGTCAAGCTTACCAAGTATCGGGCGATGATCTGGTTGATTTCGTTCACCTTCAAGAAGGTCACAAGAAAATCGAAAACGCATAAGCCGATTTTCTAACTTATGATCGTCTAAACGGATGTGAATGCCCAAAGGGAGTTAGGTTATACTGACTCCCTTTTTTATTAGAACCAAAGCACAGAGAAAGAGCATGAGACCAGTAAGCAAGGAACTTAGCGAGATTTGTTACCCATTCATCTATGAAGACAGCCCAGTATGTGACTTTGAAATCACCGCTGATGAGTTGTGTAGCCGAATTGGGCTGGTTCTATCGATGGAACTCGATGACTTTAGCCGCGACATACTGACTCGAATGCAGCCAAACGTATACCATGTAAATGGCTCTATCCGCGGAAAACTCGCGATTACTGAAGCGGAAGTCGATGAGCTAAAAGCCGATTACGATGCAATCAAAGCTCGTATCGATGGCGGCTTTAAGGGGGTTGTGCTTCCTGGTGGCCACCCAACGTCTAGCCAATTGCATCTGTGTCGTTGCCAAGCAAAAAAGGTGGTTCGTGCATTGGTTGCCGTTGAGCATTCAGGTAAGAAGCAACCCGATCCTATTTTGTTCCGCTATTCAAACCTGCTCGCGAATGTGCTCTACAGTCTGGCGTCTTACATAAACCACATTTATCAAGTCGAAGAAACTGAGTTTGTGTCTCGCAGCTACACAATGCCAAGTAAATAGGCAAAATATCACCTAATAGTCTGAATTTAATGACTTTAAGCTAGCCGTCGCAGAGTTCTCATTCGAGAGCTTTGATGACCTTTACCCATCTTTCTGCCTTTGTTTGAATAACGATTAAAATTGATTCAGAGGAAAGAAACGATGGGTTTAGTTGTTGGGGGGCCTTTATTGGTCTGGCTGTTTTGCGCGGTATTGTCTATCAGAGCGGGGTTTGTGTTGTTTGCAGGGCAGCATTTTTCGAGTGTTCTGATTGCTATAGCGTTAGCGGTGGTCGCGACAGCTTCTATTATTTTCTACAACTGGTATTCGATTGCGAAAAGGGAGGAGGTTTACTTTTTCTCCCTTGCAATGGAATTGTTGTGTCGCCCCGCATTGATTATGCCAGCGGTTATCGCGATAGGACTGTATTTCTTCGGCGGAGGGTTATTGCTCAATAGTCACATCAAAATGTTCGTCTTTGTTGCACTGTTTTCATGTTCGGTAGCGAGTATCACGAGTTTGTTCACTGCCGAAAAAGTTATTGATGTATATCAGATCAAGCAAACTTATTAGATATGATTATGAAGCTATCGCTTTTGCTTCCAGCTCTTTTGCACCGCGCAGCATCGCTTCAATCAATTCCCCAGCGTTGAATTTCTCTAATGCCTCGTGAGCACCAACTTGGTGAGCTCGGTCAACACAAATCTCGCTTGATAGAGACGTGTGAAGAATTCGGTAAGAGTTGTTCAGCGCAGAATCATTTTGAACTTCAAACGCAAGTTCATAACCATCGAGCCCTGGCATTTCAATGTCACTCACTAAAAGGTCAATCGGGCGGTTTGCTTCTGCATCTCGCTTCATCAAGTCGAGTGCGTCTGAGCCGTTTTTACAGATTTGATACGGGATGTTGATGCGGTCTAGCGCGTCGCTTAATTGTTTACGCGCAATCGAGGAATCGTCCACCAAAAGGATGTTAAGGGCTTTCAGACGTTCACGTTCGATGTCCGTCAGCATCGGAATCTTGGTGTTTTCATATTGAGGGTAGATCTTCGAGAGAAGAAGTTCCACATCTAGCATTTGGACGATCTTCTCTTCATAGCGAGTAATACCCGTTACAAAGATATTATGACCTGCACTTGATGGCGGTGTTTCGATAGATTTCCAGTCACATTCAATGATTTTCTCGATACTTCGCACCATAAATGCCACCACGGTACGTAGACAGTCCGTCACGATCAAATAGCAATTCTTGTATTCTTCTTCTTGGATAGGACGGAATCCAATTGCTGCCGCCATATCAATCACTGGCACCGTCAAATCACGAATCGTCACAGTGCCAATTACATGATGGTGCGAATAGGGGATTTTGGTGGTCGGCATATAAGGTACAATTTCACGGACTTTAAGTGTGCCAATTGCGAAGTTCTGTTGCAGGGTGAGTTTAAACACCAACATGCCTTGAGATTGGTTCGCTTTACTCGCGACTTTTGCCATGAAAATAACCTTATCAATATCACTGATTTATGTAACTAATCTAATCTTATAAGGCGACCGCTTCAACCGTAGAGCGTGGAAAAGGGAGCTTTTTAGGAAATAGCGCAAATTAAAGGTGGAATTGAATCGGTGAGCGGCCAAGTTTTCATCAAATTGTTAGATAGAACCGAATATCAAAAGATGAAGATAAGGACTGTATTAGAGAAATTATTGCGATATTGAAGCGATTCGGTAAACTTGCGCCACCCGAACAGTGAGAGACAGACACATGGCAAATACAGCAGCCGCTTTACACATTCTTGTAAAGCATAAAGAACAAGCTGAAGACATCATCCAGCAGCTTAAAAAAGGCGCTAAATTCCAGACATTGGCAAAGAAATACTCGACTTGCCCATCTGGTAAACGTGGTGGCGACCTAGGCGAGTTTCGCCGCGGTCAAATGGTGCCACAGTTCGACAAAGTTTGTTTTTCTGGTGAGGTTCTTACTCCACACCTAGTCAAAACTAAATTCGGTTGGCACGTTGTGAAGGTGTTATACCGCACTTAAAAAATAGCGCGTTTATCGCGCTATTTTTGTATCTAGCGTTCTTTATTCGTGCTCATCTCGTCTTCATTTCGAGTCTTCCTCTCCTTTCCTATCAATTTATAAACCGCACCAACTGTGACGTGAGCAGCAGTTTCGCTTTCTTAAATATTTGTTACATATCGAATTATTGCCCCATATTCACATTCTTACTGAGAGAAGGCGTAATAGTGAGAGTAGGCGCGATCAGAATGGTTTGTCTGCAAAATGCTTATAAAACAGGTGTTTAAATCGGTATCCTCGCGATCTTTGTTTTGGCTTGGGCGTTTGAATACTTTTAAACGGACGTTTAAACCTTAACTGGGGATGAGCTACGCCTTGTTTTTCCACCTAGCAGAAACGCAAAAGGGGTGAGGGAGGTTCGCTAATAGTTCTTATAATTTTGGCTATTGGATTCGCTCACGAAGAATACGAGTAACAATGGGTGAGCGAACGCGACGAGGAGAGAAACATGAGTGGCTTACAGGAAACACAATCAACAGGTGCAAATGTTATCTTGCACGCTTTTGATTGGAAGTATGCTGACATTGCCCAACGCGCAGCGGAAATCAGCGAGCTAGGTTATGGCTCGGTATTGGTTTCTCCGCCGATGAAAAGCGCACAAGATGAACGCTGGTGGCAGCGTTACCAACCTCAAGATTATCGTGTTATCGACAATGCGCTCGGTAATACCACAGATTTTAAAAACATGGTTGAAGCACTCGACCGTTTAGGTGTATTGGTTTACGCCGATGTCGTCTTTAATCACATGGCGAACGAAGCCCACCTGCGCTCGGATTTGCAATATCCACGTCAAGCCGTGATGGATGATTACCAGCAGAATGCAAGCAAGTATCAAGATCTGACTCTATTCGGTGACTTGTCAGAGCCGTTGTTTGATGAGAATGACTTCGTTGAAGCTTTTGGCATTAAAGATTGGAAAGACAAGTGGGAAGTTCAAAATGGTCGAATCTCGGGCGGTCCAACCGATCCTGGGTTGCCGACTTTACGTGTGTGCAAGCATGTTGTTGAGCAGCAACGTACTTACCTGAAAGCGCTTAAGGCTCTGGGCGTGAAAGGTTTCCGTATTGATGCCGCAAAGCACATGACGCTAGAACACCTAAAGTTGGTTTGGACCGAAGACATTACTCAAGACGTCCATATCTTTGGTGAAATCATCACAGATGGTGGCGCGACAGAAGAAGAATATGAGCTGTTCCTAGAACCGTATTTGAAAGAAACACGGTTAGGTGCATACGATTTTCCGTTGTTCTCAACCATCTTTAAGGCGTTCTCGAAGAAGGGCAGTTTTAAGTCTTTGATCGACCCGTACTGTTTTGGTCAGGCTTTATCTAACCGTCGAGCTATAACTTTCGCAATCACTCATGATATTCCAAACAATGATGTGTTCCTGGATTTGGTCATGGATGAAGAGAACGAATGGCTAGCGTATGCCTACATTCTGGGACGTGATGGCGGTGTTCCGCTTATCTACACGGATTTGGATACCAGTGGTATCAAGGGCGTGGATGGTAAACCAAGATGGCAGAATGCGTGGAAGGACGCACGTATGGCAAAGATGGTGGCATTCCATAATCTTGTTCATGGCGAGCCAATGACGGTACTGGAAGGTAACGACGATATGTTGGTACTTAAGCGCGGCGAGAAGGGCATCTTGGTACTCAACAAATCTGCGCGAGCGCAATCACTGCAACTGACAGTGAACAAGGCTCTGGTTGATATGATGACCGGAGAAGAAGTGCCTAGCGGTGAAGAGATTAAAGTGGCGGCGAAATCAGCAATGCTGCTTGTAGAAAAGTAATACCCCTTAGAAGCGCAAACAGCTTTGGAGTTTGCGCTTCTTTTTTCCTTATTTTGTCGCTTGGGATTTAGTCGACGAGTTTAGCGACGATCTTTCCGACCGTTCGTTGCTGACGAATAGACACTAGAGCTTGAGCGACGTCTTTTAATGCGACGACTTCCAATTTAGGCACCATGACTTCACCACGTTCTAGCATGTGGGAGAATTCCACCCCGGCGTTAACGATAGACGCAAAACCTTTTTCACTGTGAACATGACCAGAGCCTAAGCTCAGTTGGTGGAAGGTGAGCCCTTGCAAAAATGCACCTGGGTATTCGGTTGCACGCGTTGTTCTTACTAGTTCTACCATTTCACCTTCAAAACCAAGCACAGAAGCACATAGAATGTCGTTGTCGCCGCCAACGCAGTCCAATGATACCTCTACGCCAAAGCCTTCAGTGATAGCCATGATCTGTTCACGTACATCCTCTTGTTTGTAGTCAATGACGTGTGTTGCACCCAACGAACGTACAAACTCGTGGTTTGCTTCAGAGCTTGTAGTGATGATGGTTTCTACACCGAAGAAGCGAGCGAGCTGAATGGCAAAGCTACCTACGCCACCAGAACCACCAGCAATAAAAATGCTCTTACGTGTAGAAATGTTCAGTTTATCAACGAGCGCTCGATAAGCCGTCCAGCCCGCACAAGGTGACGCGGCTGCGACTTCTGGAGCGACATCAGGGTGTGCAACCAACGTACGTGAGTCTTGAATTGCGTATTCGGCGAAACCACCGCTCATTCGACGCATGTTGCCATGATAGAGAACGCGATCACCTACCTGCCAACCCGATACCTTGTCACCGATGGCAACGATTTCCCCCGACACATCGAGGCCACCAACGAAAGTATTGTCCATGCCATCGACCATCTCGTGCCAAAGGTTCACTTTCGCATCGACAGGGTTGAGCCCAACGGCATGAACTTTTACTAACACATCTAACCCACTCGCAAGCGCTGGAGTGTCGATTTCGGTATAGGTGAAGGTATCTTGATCTTTTTGGTAAGTGATCGCTTTCATTCTTTTCCTCTAAGGGCATAAAGCACCGAGTTATATGGCTTAATAACGTTAGAATAGTTGGAAATCTTCATTTTGTTCCACGTATATTAGCCTTAAGGTAATGCTTTCAAAAATCATCATTTGTTCTCATATTCATAAACTTATGTAATCCAAATTGAGTTATTGTCTTATTTATGTGCTGTGAGGATAAAAAAAGCGCCGAGTAAGTCGGCGCCTTTGGTAGATGTTTGTCCAAACACCTTTCAAGTTCTGCTTTTTACGTAATTTGAGTTATTTCACCAAGTGCTGACCCATGACGCCATCGCCTTTTTGTAAGCGAGATGAAATGTCACCAAACAGAACCGGCAAATCGGCTTTGATGGTGTAGTTATGTCCGTCATTCAACTTGTTAAGGTCCACTGAGTACTGCGTGTAACTGTCATCATATTGGTAACGCACGTTCATCACTTTTTGGTCTAGGTTGTACACCAAACCATAGATGGTTGCGTAGCCACGCATTTCGCCATTCACTGAGCGGTTTGCGGCGTCCAATGGGATTTTGTAGGTCACACTATCCAGTTTCGCAATGCCATTGGTGTAGCTGCTAGGCTCTTTAAGCTGGTCCTTCATGTAGCTGTTCCAGATAAAACGTTGAGCAGAATTAATGTTACCCGGGATCGGGAACTCACCATTCACATCACTCTTCGCTTTTGGTTGCGCTTCTTGCCAGTTTTTCAAGTGTTGCGCGTACTCTGGGCTGTTAGTCATCACGTCATATTGTTTGCCGTGATGAACTTGCCAAGCCCCGTCGATGTATTCCAACACAGCAGAGTCACCACTTGCGTCTTCTAATGAGTAATGTCCCTTCATTTCGATGCCATTGTGGCTGAACTGTTGGATTTGGATTGAATCTAGATTCTTCAATGCTTCATCAACGGATGCAAAACTATCAATCAAATAGGCGACAAAGCGCGAGTTTTCGATTTGTTGTTTGCCAGCTTGTGGTGCGCCTGGGTTTTCTTCATCCAAGAACAGGGCATTCGCCGCAAAGCCTTTCTCGTTAAAGCCATCAATAATGCCCACGCCATAAATGCTCACACCGATAGAGGCGTATTTCGATGTCCATGTAAGCGCATCGTCTTTATCGTAGCCACGGTAGGTTTGGCCTGCGTGACGAACATCAATAGTTGGCTGATTGGCTTCCATCCAATCCATAGTACGAGAGACAAATACACCGTGATCTTGAGTCTCCCAAACTAAACGTGAACACGCATTTGCCGCAGTAGAGATGCTGCCGACTGCCATTGCAACAGATGCTGCTAGAAGTACTTTTTTGCTAAAACCTTTCATTGAATTGCCCTCGTAACGTTTCAATACGAGGTCATTATTACGCTTTCTTTTCACCATGTAATCTCAGTTATGTTGCAGATTTTGCAACAACTAGATTTGGATTGAGCTAAGATAAACGAGCTTATTGTTTGAGGATCTTCCAATGCCCAGAGCCAGTTTTGACCAACTTACTGCATTTGTCGCTGTGGCGGAGCATGGATCATTTAGCCAAGCCGCAAGAGTAATCGGGAAAGACAGAGCGACGCTGCATCACCAAGTCAGCGATCTAGAAATTGATTGGGATGTGATCTTGTTTGAACGCAAGGGAAGGACACCAGTCTTGACGGAAGTAGGAGCGACGTTACTTACTCAGGCCAAGCACATACTTTATCAAATGCAGTCCTTGGAGCTTTCCTGCGACAGCTACTCTCAAGGGGATGTTCCTGAGATAACGATTTGTCACGACATGTCGGTACCGTGTGATGCCATAGCGGACATCGACCTGTCTATGCGTAAGCAATACAAGAATACCGCGATTCATTGGTTACATCGCAGCCGAGATGAAGCGTTAGAAATGCTCATGATGAAACAAGCGGATTTTGCGGTGGTACTTAATAGCGGAAAAGCGTTCCCAACCGAAGGGATGTCGTTCATTAACTTGGGCTACCCAAGGTTTACCTTCTATGCGCATCAGAAAAGTCCAATAGCGCAGAAACCCGCTGTGACTCTGCAGGATCTCGCGTCACATCATCAGTACATTGCAGAGAATTTCAGCACTAGCGCACTTGGTAATCAACAGGTGATGTCACCGAATATCTCCCGAATCAGTAACATCGATGTGTTGATGCGACTATTGAAAAATGATGGCTTTGCCTTACTTCCTCATCATTTAGTGCAAGCTCATGATGAGAAAGGCGAATTTGTCCCGTTAAACATCGATTTTATGGCGAACGAAGGCCGTGCAGGTTATGTGCTACTAAAGCGAGGCAACACGCTAAGCCCTGTGCATCAAAAACTGGTGGCATTGGTGACCGAGTGGTTTGATAAGCAAGCTTAAAACTCTAAAGTTTATCTACTGGATTCGTACTGGATTAAGAAAGCACTAATCGTAGTGATATGTCACCATCATCGAGTACGCCATCCTCCTGAAATCCGAACGCACGATAAAGCTTACCTGCCTGCTGATTGGTTGGCTTGTGCATCGTAAGTAGGGTTTTACCGCCAAGTCGCCTCACCTCTTCAACAAGTAAGCTTAGTACCCGCTTGCCATAGCCTTTGTTCTGATGATCTTTGTCGATCATAAAACGAAATAGCCAGTAAATGGAGTAATCGAGTGGTTCATCTTCATGGCAAAAAGCGAGCAAACCGATCACCGTCTCTTGCTCATAAATCACTTTCAGCCGGTAGTCGGTTTCAAAGCGTGATTGAGCAATCGTAATCGCGTTGGAGGCAAGATTTTCTTCTTGTTCAGGATGCAGATTGAGACGAATACAGTCTAGGTAGTTTTCTTTGGTGAGCTCTCTTAGTGAGATCATAAATACGAGACTCCTTCTTCCTTAAAGCAAAAGAAGTAAAGCTTACTATTCAGTAAGATAGCAAATGAGATAACTAACGGTGGGGCAAAGCTGTGAGGGAGTTCATAGACAGGTGGCGCCAAAGAAGCCGCCAAGCTATTAGTATTTATAACGAGATGGTATATACCGCGAGGCTAGCACTTATCGCATGAAGAACCGTTTTGGTTGCAATCTGTCATACGACCTTGCTTGTCGAATGAGAAGCTACAACATTCTTCAAACAGCTTTTTCAATTCGACACGTCCTCTCTGTACGCGCGATTTGAGGGTTGAGTAGCTGATATCTTGTTCTTCAGCCAACTTCTTCTGGCTCATGCCTTCAAGCTCAATCGAAGAGAGCAGTTGCGATTGCTCATCTGGTAATGCTTGCACAAAGGGCGCAATACACTTTGACAGTTCTTGTTTCAGGTTTGATTCTTGCTCTTCAAACCAAAGATCGTCAGCAACGAGGTCATTATCACGCTGATTTCGCGCACGTTTACGGTAGAAATCGATGATGGCGTTATTGGCGATTTGGAATAGCCATGATTTCACGCTTGATACGTCGCGAATGTCCCCAAGATTCTGATACGTCTTGAGTAAGCTCTCTTGTTTTAAGTCGTCTACGTTGTCTTCATTACTGACTTTAGAGCGCAAGAAAGCATGAATAGCGTGTTCGTATTCGCTCCAGATCGATTCAAGGTTAGCAGTTTTCATTGATGCAACACTCGTCGCGTAGGAAGCCAATCACCGTATCTAAGCATTCATACTCAGCGACACAATACAAAGTGCGACCTTCACGGCGCTGACTGATTAAGCCGGCTGAGGCTAGGCTCGAAATGTGATGAGAAAGGGTAGAGGCTGGAATACCAAGTTTATCTTGTACGCCACCAACCGCGATTCCTTCATAGCCTGCTTTGACCACCTCTTTATAGATACATAAACGGGTAGGGTGTCCTAGCTCTTTGAGCGCTTTTGCTACAGCTTCGAGTTCCATACTGACCTCTTGGAATGACAGACGATAAATACATTTCGATGATAGTGAAAGTGTGGATGAATAGCAAACAAGAAAGTTTCAATAGTTAATTTGTTGATAAATAAGAAATTAAAACTACATTTCGATATTTATCGAAACATAATGGTTGACGCATTGTTTTTTAATTCTATAATTCGAGAAAAATAGAAATGAAGGATTCAGCTTCATTAGGAAATTTACAGTTACTGATGTGACATCAGTAGGAGAATCAATATGAATCCAGAAATCATGACTATGGCTAAGGAAGCGCTTGATATGTTTGCGTTTCTAGCAACCGAACTTATCATCCTATTCCTAGCGATTAGCTACATTGTGGGTGTGTTGCAAGATTTTCTAACGCCAGAAAAAATTCAATCGATCCTGAGCTCGAAAAAGGGTAAAGGCTACTTCATTGCTGCGCTATTAGGTTCGATTACGCCTTTCTGTTCGTGTTCGACGATTCCTTTCTTGAAAGGTCTATTGCGTGCAAGAGCAGGTTTCGGACCTATGATGGTGTTCTTATTTGCAAGTCCACTGCTTAACCCAGTGATCATTGGCTTGTTTGTGGTGACCTTTGGTTGGAAAGTCGCGGCATTCTACTTTGCTATCGCAATGACGGTGTCTGTGGTTGCGGGCTATGTACTAGAAAAGCTGGGCTTTGAACGTTACGTAAAACCAGAAGCGTACGAAGCAGCAGGCACCTCTTCATGTGGTACATCTTGCGGTGATTCAAGCAAGAAAAAAGAAGAAGCGAAACCATTATCAAGCTGCAGTACCAGCGGTTGTGGCGAACCTGCACCAGTTGCAGCAAAAACATCATGCTGTAGTGAGCCTGCGCCTGTGGTAGCGAAAACATCTTGTTGTGGTGATAGCGCACTAAAAGCAGAACCTAAAGTAGAAGTGTCTTGCTGCTCATCAGACGGTATTGCAACAGTGACAATCGTGGAAGAAAAAGAACCTAGCCGCTGGGTACGTATTTGGCACTCAACTTGGAAAGACTTCAAACAAGTGTTCCCTTACCTGATGATGGGTATCGCGATTGGTTCATTCATTTACGGCTTCATCCCAACGGATCTTATTGCGGAGTACGCAGGTGAAGCGAAGTGGTACGCGATTCCAGTAGCAGCAATTATTGGTATTCCATTGTACATCCGTGCAGAGGCCGTAATTCCACTAAGCGCAGCACTAGTACAAAAAGGTATGGCACTGGGTTCAGTAATGGCTCTTATCATTGGTAGCGCAGGTGCAAGTCTTACAGAAGTGATTCTGTTGAAATCAATCTTTAAGAACCAAATGATTGCAGCCTTCCTATTCGTTATCTTAACGATGGCAATGGGCGCAGGTTACCTATACACCTTCATCTTTGCTTAATGTAATTAAGTAAACTGAAAAACAAAAATCCCCAAGTTTCGGCTTGGGGATTTTTATTCTAAAAGACTTAAAGCTTATCGCTCGCCAAGCACTTCAAATTCATCGTAAGTGAGGCGAGATAGGCCATCTTCTTGAATTTCCCATAACTCTTTGTGCACGACACCAAACGCCTTGTTCATCTTCCAATCTGACGTAAGAATGTAGCCATTTTCGCTGTCTTAAGTAAAGGTAACTTAGAGAGGTTAAGTGTCATCTATGCCTTTGTTGCAACTCGTTTATTGGCGTTGCGCATCATTAAAGAAGTTGATGAGCTAACGAAAGAAAGTTGTGAAAAGGTATTGGGCAAAAAAGCTTGGAAGCTAATGTGGTTGAAACTAGAAAGTAAGACGTTACCTAAAGAAACGCCGGATATGGGCTGGGCGTACAAAAATCTTGCCAAATTAGGTGGTTGGAAAGATACCAAGAGGACGGGCAGAGCTTCAATAAAGGCAC